>JAIYEJ010000097.1 GCA_027487055.1 Methylotenera sp.
AACCTGTACTGTTTTTGTGACTTCAAAACCGCAACTTGACAACATTTACCGTGCATTATCTGGCCATAAAATGGTAAAAGTAGTCCTTTAAAATTTGATGAATGTTGCAGGTTCTGCTATTTTGGATTCTAAAGTGATAATCTCTCAATTAGTATGCCGAATGTTGGGTGTTACTGATTATCAAACCACATTAGAAGCAATGCAAGCCTTCACGCAAAAGCGCGACCCTGAAACGCCTGATGAGTTATGGTTAACCGAGCATCATAGCGTTTATACACTTGGTTTAAACCGAAAAAATGTGCGCTTGCCACAAAATGATACGCCTGTTATTTTGGTCGATAGAGGTGGCAAAATCACATACCATGGTTTAGGCCAAGTGGTGATTTATGTGCTGATAGACTTAACGCGCAATAAGCTCAATATTCGACAATTAGTTGATGCGCTAGAAACAAGCATTATTTCGCTTCTTGAAGCATATCAAATTAATGCTTTTGCCAAAAAAGATGCCCCTGGCGTGTATGTACAAATAGATGGTCATGATAAGAAAATTGCTTCGCTGGGTTTACGTTTAAAAAATAATTGCTGTTATCATGGTTTAAGTTTGAATGTGAACATGGATTTAGAACCATTTCAGGCTATCGATCCTTGTGGCTATGTTGGGCTAGAGATGACACAAACCTGTGATTTAGGGATTAACGAATCCCCCGCTCAACTAGGACAAATTTTATTAGAAAAAATAGCGTATCAATTAAATAAATGAATGAACTAGACAACATAAACACCACAAAAAAAATAGCTGGTGTCAAACAATTGGATGCTGAAAAAACGTCACGCATCCCGATTAAAATTATCCCGCAGCCCATGCTACGTAAACCAGAATGGATACGGATGAAAGTGCCTGATTCTGCACGTTTTCAAGAAATTAAACGCGTGTTAAGGGAAAATAATTTACATACCGTTTGTGAAGAAGCTTCTTGCCCTAATATTGGTGAGTGCTTTAGTGGCGGGACTGCTACGTTTATGATTTTAGGGGATATTTGTACGCGCCGTTGCCCATTTTGTGATGTTGCCCACGGCAAACCACTGCCGCCAGATGTGAACGAACCAGAAAACTTAGCGCGCACAATCGCGCAAATGCAGCTTAAATATGTTGTGATTACGAGCGTAGATCGTGATGATCTTAAAGATGGCGGTGCAGCGCATTTTGTAGCATGTATCAAAGCGGTGAGAGCTGCTTCGCCTCATATTAAAATTGAAATTCTGGTGCCAGATTTTCGTGGTCGCCTTGATGTTGCATTGGCAATATTAAATAATGCACCACCCGATGTGATGAACCACAATCTTGAAACGGTGCCACGCCTGTATAAACAAGCGCGGCCAGGTTCAGATTACCAAAACTCGCTTAACTTGCTTAAACAGTTTAATGAGATGTATCCTCATGTGCCGACTAAATCTGGCTTAATGTTAGGGCTAGGGGAAACTGATGATGAAATCATACAAGTCATGCAAGATTTACGCGCGCATGGTGTCAGCATGCTCACGCTGGGCCAATATTTACAGCCCAGCATTCACCATTTACCTGTAATGCGCTACGTAGAACCTGATATTTTTGATCAATTAAAGCAAAAAGCGGATGCCATGGGCTTTAATAATACAGCAAGTGGCCCCATGGTAAGAAGTAGCTATCACGCCGATGCGCAAGCGCAAAAAATTGCTTTGCCATAAATATTGCGTCAATGACATTTGCGTAGCAATAACATTTTATATCGGAAATAATAGATGGTTCCACATTTAACTACCGCCTTAAGTGGCCCTCTGCTCAGCTTAGAAAAAAGCATGCTTAGCAACATGCCAAAAATTGAGCACTGGTTTCGTAGTAAATGGCTAGATTATGCTGCGCCATTTTATGCATCTGTTGATTTACGCAATGCTGGTTTTAAGCTTGCGCCTGTAGACACTAATCTATTCCCTGCTGGGTTTAATAACTTAAATCCTGAGTTTTTAAGTTTAAGCGTACAAGCTGCGATGGTCGCGGTTGAAAAAGTCTGCCCAGAAGCGCATCGCTTACTGATTATCCCAGAGAACCATACCCGCAACAGTTACTATCTTAGAAACATGGTTGAGCTCGTCATCATTATGAAGGCTGCCGGTTTAGATGTGCGCGTTGGTAGCATTTCGCCCGAAATTACCGAACCAACATTATTAGAAGCCCATGATAACCACAAGCTTCTAGTAGAGCCTGTTGTGCGCATTGGCAACCGCATTAAATTAATCAATCAAGAACTTGGTGACTTTGATAGTTGCGCAATTTTATTGAATAATGATTTATCTGGTGGCGTGCCTAATATATTGCAAAACTTAGAGCAAAATTTAATTCCGCCACTACATGCAGGCTGGCACGTTAGAAGAAAATCAACTCATTTTGATGCATATAACCGAGTAGTTGATGAATTTTCACGGATTTTGCAGATTGACCCCTGGTTGCTTAACCCGTATTTTGAAACGTGTGGTGAAATTGATTTTCAAGCAAGAACTGGTGAGGATTGTCTTGCCCAACAAGTTGAATCTTTACTCGATAAAATTAAAATTAAATATGCCGAATATGGCGTAACGCAAGAGCCATTTGTAATTGTAAAGGCGAACGCAGGCACTTATGGCATGGGCATTATGACAGTGAAGCACCCCGACGAAGTGCGCGATTTAAACCGTAAAACTCGTAATAAAATGTCTGTTGTGAAAGAGGGCTTGCAAGTCTCTGAAGTGATTATTCAAGAAGGCGTTTATACCTTTGAAAGCATCAATAATGCAGTTGCCGAGCCCGTTGTGTACATGATGGATCACTTTGTAATTGGTGGCTTTTACCGCGTGCATACTGGTCGTGGCGTAGATGAAAACTTAAATGCACCTGGCTCGCACTTTGTGCCTTTGGCTTTTGAAAAACCTTGCACGCTACCAGATTGTAAAGATGCGCCTGACACATTGCCAAACCGCTTTTATGCTTATGGTGTGATTGCCCGTTTGGCTTTGTTGGCGGCAGCGATAGAGTTGCAAGAAACTGATCCAGTAAATCAGTGATGATCTTAATTGAATTTAGTTCGATAAAGAATAGATGCCCTGTTAGCCAATATCTATAAGGATTGCAGCCTTGCCTAAATTGAAGTGCAAGTTAAAAGTAAAGATAAATTAAATTAAAAAAATCATGAAACTACTTTTTGTTTTAGACCCGCTCGACAGTTTAAAAACTTACAAAGACACGAGCGTAGCAATCATGCGTGCGGCTGCAGCGCGCGGCCATGACTTGTTTGTATGCGCACAACATGATGTATTTTTGCGTAACGCGCAAGTAAAAATCATCGCCAAAAAACTTGAACTTGTAGATGATAAATCTTGGTACAAACTTAACTATGCAGAAGAGCTAATCCCTAAAGATTTTGATGCAATCTTAATGCGCAAAGACCCGCCTTTTGATAACGAATACTTATACAGTACCTATTTATTGGAGCTCGCACTTAAACAAGGGGCGCGCGTGATTAATCACCCAACGGCGGTGCGTGGCTGGAACGAAAAATTATCTATCACTAAATTCCCCCAATTTACACCCGAATTTTTAGTCACTAGCAACAACGATTTGATTCGTGATTTTCTCGAAAAAAACCAAGATATTGTTGTTAAACCACTTGATGGCATGGGCGGCAGCGGCGTATATAGATTAACACTTAATGACCCAAATATTGGGGTTATTTTGGAAACAGCAACCAAATTTGGCACCCAAACCATTATGGCACAGCGCTACTTATCTGCCATTAAACAAGGCGATAAGCGCATCATCATCATTAACGGCGAACCGCTGCCTTACGCACTCGCTCGGATTCCAAAAGCAGGCGAAACACGCGGTAATTTAGCTGCAGGCGGCACAGGTGTTGCGCAAATGCTCACATCGCGCGATTTTGAAATAGCTACCACTATAGGAAAAATACTTAAACAAGAAGGTTTGTTTTTAGTTGGCTTAGATGTCATTGGTGACCACTTAACTGAAATCAACGTCACAAGCCCTACTGGCATGGTTGAAATCGCCGTGCAAACACAAACCCTAGATGCACCGTGCAATCCTGCAGAGGTTTTTGTAAAAGCCCTAGAAAATATTTAAGGGAAAGCATTGACTAGAATGCTAGGCTTACAAGCGCTATAGTAGCGGCTATGCGCTTATTTCTGATTTCATTTTTGGTTTTTATTGCGAGCTGCAGCAAGCCAGAACCGCTTTACAACACACAAAGTTACGTCTTCGGCACCTTGGTCGACATTACAATTTATGGTGAGACCGAATCCAAATCTCAAGGGGTGTCTGCCGAAATCGCGCGAAACTTTCAAAGCTTACATCATCGTTTACACGCTTGGCGCAAAAGTGAGTTACAAACAATTAACCTTGCTTTTGCAGCTGGCAAAACGCCCATCACCATTCAACCTGATATTGCCGCTATGATTCAAGATATCAGCGCATTATCAAGCCAATCTGGTGGCGCTTTTAACCCAGCTATCGGCGGTTTGATTAAAGCTTGGGGGTTTCAGCACGATGAATTTAAACCTGTGATTGTAGACAACAATAAAATTGCCAGCCTTGTCGCCACCAACCCCAAAATGGCAGATATTGTGATTGAAGGCGAGCAAATTTATAGTAATAATCCTGCTGTGCAATTAGATTTAGGCGGTTATGCGAAAGGTTATGCCCTAGACCGTGCGATTGAAACGCTTAAAGCGCGTGGCATCAAAAATGCACTCATTAATATTGGTGGCAATATCATCGCCTTAGGCAAACATGGCGATAAACCTTGGCGCGTGGGCATACAACACCCGCGCAAACCTAACGCCATTGCAATGCTAGATTTAGAAAGTGGCTGGGCAATTGGTACTTCTGGCGATTATCAGCGTTATTTTGAATTAAACGGAAAACGCTATTGCCACATTATTAATCCTAATAGTGGCTACCCCATACAAAACGTACAAGCGGTGACAGTTCTGATTCCACCGCAAATTAAAAATACAGGGGTTTTGTCTGATGTGGCTTCTAAACCCATTTTTATTGCAGAAG
>JAIYEJ010000052.1 GCA_027487055.1 Methylotenera sp.
GCTTTTCTTAATGTCTGCCAGTGTATTTATACGCATAAGCGAACGCAAGTTTATGGTACACTTTTTTGAGGAAACCTACAAAATACGCTACAGTTATGGGGCTATATTTGCTTTTGCAATTGTAGTAGCAGCCTACTTATACTTATACTTTTTTGGCTTGCGGTTAGAGCCTGGCCTGTTTTAATTTTTTGTCGTTTTACACAGGGTTTTATACCCTTGCTGATTACCTTTGACATATGCAAAAAAAGTTATTTGTAACAGGCGGTGTTTTTGCGCTGTTAAGTGTTGTACTTGGCGCCTTGGCGGCACATGCTCTGCGCGACAAGCTGGAACCCCGAAGCCTTGAAGGGTTTAATACAGCTGTAAAATTTATGTTCTACCACGCGCTTGCACTGTTGGTTTTTGGTCTGATGGCCATGCAATATGGCGGCAAACTATTTGGTTGGGCTGCAAATCTTATTATAGCGGGCACCTGCCTTTTTTCAGGCTCTATATATCTGCTATCTACCACCGCGGTTAGCGGGCTTGCAATACCCAAAGGTTTTGGGCTGGTAACGCCGTTGGGCGGGGTGTTGCTTATTGCAGGCTGGGCTTTATTTATCCTATCCATCATCAACACTAAAAAATAGCCATGAGCTACGAAAACTATACAAGCCACTTGCGCAAGCTGGCTGATGTAAACTTTGCCAACGCCCTTTTGCAGTGGGACCAGGAAGTGTTTATGCCCGAAAAAGGCGGTGCAGCAAGGGCTTCGCAGCAGGCTACGCTGGCAGGCATTTCGCACGATTTGGCTACAGCGCCCGAACTGGATACGGTTGTGAATGAACTACTGGCTGGAAATGCCCTTGACGAGAAACAGCGCAGCAATGTAGAACGCACCGCTAAAGACTTTGCCAAACGCAATAAATTCTCAAAAGAGTTTGTAGAAGAAATGAGCATGGCAATTTCGGCAGGTTTCCAGGCGTGGCAGGTTGCTAAAAAAGACAATAACTACGCCCTGTTTGAGCCTAAACTGCAAAAACTAATAGACCTAAAGCGCCGCGAGGTGGAAATTGCCGGATACGAAGTACACCCTTACGATGCCTTGCTGGATGATTATGAGCCAGGAACAACATCGGCAGATATAAAGGCGGTGTTTGATGATTTTAAACCACGCCTTAAAGAGCTTTTGGCCAAGGTGTTTGCAGCACCCAAGCCCGACGACAGTTTTTTTAAACAGCATTTTGATAAAGATACCCAATGGGGTTTTGGCCTTGATTTGCTAAAGCAAATGGGGTATGATTTTGAAGCCGGCAGGCAGGATATTTCGGCGCACCCCTTTACGGTAAGCTTTGGCAGTGGAGATGTTAGGGTTACTACCCGTGTTAGCGAGAGCGACCTGGCCGAAATGATATGGAGCTGCATACATGAAGGGGGCCACGCATTATATGAGCAAGGCTTGCCTGCGAATGATTACGGCTTACCATCAGGCGAGGCGGTATCGCTGGCTATACACGAAAGCCAAAGTCGCCTTTGGGAGAACAATGTGGGCCGCAGCAAAGGCTTTTGGCAGTTTAACTATTCCAGGCTGCAACAATTATTCCCGGCACAATTAGGTGCCGTTGGGTTAGATAGTTTTTACAAGGCATTTAACAGGGTAGAACCATCGTTAATACGCACATCGGCCGATGAGCTGACTTACCATTTCCATATTATCATTCGCTTTGAACTGGAACTGGCAATGATTGAGGGTTCGCTACAGGCGAAAGACCTACCCGAAGCATGGAATGCCAAGTATAAAGAGTATTTAGGTATAGAGGTGCCTGCATACTCTCAAGGGGTGTTGCAAGATGTGCACTGGAGCCACGGCAGTATGGGCTATTTTTCAACCTATTCATTAGGCAGCCTTTACGCGGCGCAGTTTTATGCGCAAGCAGAAAAAGAAGTGCCTGGCCTGGAAGACGCTATTGCCATTGGTAATACTAAACCCCTGTTGCATTGGTTACAAGAAAAAATATATACCAAGGGCCGTAACCTAACCAGTAGGCAGGTTTGCGAAATGGTAACGGGCAAAGCGCTTGATGCAACCTGTTTTATTGAATATGCCAATAAAAAATATAGTGATATTTATGGGTTTTAAATACTTTTAACCCGCCTATTTTACTTATTAATAAGATAGATTTTAATATTTGGATAAAATTCTTTTCGGCAAGAAACCTAAATAATTAGATATTGGTTTAACTTTGCCTTTACTGTAAATAAACACACAACATAATCTAACACACAATGAAAAAACTGTTACTCGCTCTTGTTTTTTTAGTTGTAGGCAAAGTTGCCACGGCACAAGACACTCTTCTGTTTGAAGATTTTAACAACGTAATTAATTTTACATACCAGGTTGCCCCACCAAGCGGCCAGGATTACGATAGCTCTGGCTATAACTTTGATGGTGATGGTTTAATTGATGCTAACGCCCGCGATTTAGAGTGGTTTTTAATCCTTCCTTTCGCTATTCAAGACTCATTAACCATTGATGGCGATACTAACGTTGCCCTTGCATCAAGCTCATGGTTTGACCCAGCAGGCCAGGCATTAAACTACTTCATCTTGCCTTCTGTTCAGTTAAACGATGCCTCTGGTGTTTTAACATGGAAATCGGCACCACGCCAAACCCCATTGTATTGCGATGGTTACAAAGTATTGGTATCTACTACCGATAATTTTGAAAACAACTTTACCGATACCCTTTTTTTTTTTTTTTTTTACCTTTCTCGCGTTGACCCATTGCCAGATAGCTCTTTTGCAGGCTTTACTTTCTCTGAAGGTGAGGTGCACGGCTTAGACGGTACTTATATTGAGTACGGTGGAGATTCTATCCGTATGCTTGGTGTATTAAAACCACACAGCGTAAGCCTTGCCCAGTATGCAGGCCAAAAAATTTACATCGCCTTTTTACACGATGCTGATGATGACAACTTAATTTCTATTGATGATATTTGTTTAAGGGGCGACGGTACTGTTAACCTTGA
>JAIYEJ010000053.1 GCA_027487055.1 Methylotenera sp.
TGATACGCCAATACCATGCATGCTAAAGCTTGATTGAGCGCTTAAGGCTTCGCTTGTTTGTCGCATTTGGTGTAAGTTGGACAAGCCTATTCACCCTCACCAAAACAATCGTTAATCAGTGCTTTTAATGCTTCAATTGCTGCTGCTTCGTCTTCCCCGCTAGCCTCTAACGAAATGATAGAGCCTTTAGCAGCGGCCAGCATCATGACCCCCATGATGCTTTTAGCATTGACTTTGCGGTCGTTTTTCTCAATCCAAACATCGCTTTTAAATTGGCTAGCGGTTTGCGTGAGTTTGCTACTGGCACGCGCATGTAGCCCAAGTTTGTTAATAATTTCTATCTCTTCTTTTATCATAATATTTTCTTTTTATAAGCTTTAGAGTGAGCCTCTGTTAGAGGATTTTTTTTCGGGGTGGATACAACCAGTTTTTGTAAAGTGAACGACACCATCGCGACCGCCGCTGATGGCTTTTTCAACACAAATTTTAATGGGCTTATCACGGTAACTTAATAAGCGCACTAACATCGGCAGATTAACACCAGCGACACCTTCAATATGGCTTGGTGCCAGTAATTTTGTGACTAAATTGCAGGGAGTTGCGCCATACATGTCAGACAGCACGATTACGCCTTCGCCAGTATTGAGACCTTCAACTATTTTTAGCGCAGTTGGGTATAAATCAGTTGGGTCATCATCTGAACCAACTGCAAAATACTGTAATTGTGGTGGATTTTTTCCTAACACATGACTAACACAACTAATCAGGCTTTCGCCTAAGCCACCATGTGCAATAATTAAAATACCTATCATGTTACTTATACCTTTTAAACAAATTTACCAGTTATCTTTATTCAGTTGTTAGGGTTAAGCTTAAACTGCCTTACTAATCGAGTTCTCGGTGTCTGATAATCACTTTTTGTTTTTGTTGTTTAAACTGCCTACTTCCAAAATACTGCGAAAGCATTTCGACAAAGTAGACTGATCGATGTTGTCCGCCAGTGCATCCTATTGCAATTGTCAGGTAACTACGATTGTCTTGTATAAAACTTGGGAGCCATTTTTCAACATAATGCTGAATGTCTGCAAGCATTTCAAGCACAGAAGGGGAATTCTCTAAAAACGCTTTTACAGTCGCATCTTTACCAGTCAATGGTTTTAAAATGGGGTCATAATGCGGGTTTGGCAAGCTACGCACATCAAATACAAAATCCGCGTCTAGCGGTATGCCGTTTTTAAACCCAAACGATTTAAATAATAAAACCAATCCAGTTTCATGATTGTTTTCTTCAATCAGTTCGCGGATATGACTCCGTAAAGTATTGGCGCTTAAGTTACTGGTATCAATATGATGGCCCAGACCAACTAAGCCCGCCAATAAGTCTCGCTCATGAGAAATGCTTTCAGCTAAAGTGGTATCTGCATCACTAAGAGGATGTTTGCGGCGCGTTTCCGAAAAACGTTTTACAAGTGTTTCAACAGTGGACTCTAAAAATAATACTTGCACTTTGATACCGCTTTTTTTAAGTGTATCAATCGCATGCGGCAAAGCTTCTAAGGCGGCACTGCGACTATCAATACTAATCGCAACTTTGCCAATATGGCTATCTTTAGGGGTTGATTTCTCTAAGTGGAGTGATATTTGCGGTAACAAAGTGGCAGGTAGATTATCAATACAATAATAGCCACTATCTTCTAGCACGCGCAGTGCAATACTTTTACCTGAGCCAGAAAGGCCTGTGACGATAATGAGTTCCAAAATTTAGCCTGACTTTTTAACCGTATTTTTAGACATTTCTTTTTGTATCATTTGCTTTTGCCGTTTCGTAAATTGTTGCGTGGCGTTTATGCCCCTTAAAAGCAGAATATGATTTCGCACCGCAACTTCTACCAGCACTGAAATGTTTCGACCAGCAGCAATGGGAATCACCACTTTAGGAATACTTACATCAAGCACTTTTTCATGTTGCGCATTTGCATTGAGTCTATCTAGCTTTTGCAATTGAATCATATCTGCTAATTCTAGCTTAATAATTAAATCTAAGGGCTTGGTAGGTTTGACTGCGTTATCGCCAAACATCGCACGGATATTCAGTAAACCGAGTCCGCGCACTTCTAAAAAATCTTGTAATAGGGCAGGGCAACGGCCTTCAATACGCTCTGGAGATATCCGATAAAAGTCGACGATATCATCAGCAATTAATCTGTGGCCACGCGTAATCAGTTCTAAAGCAAGCTCGCTTTTACCGATTGCAGGGGAACCCTGAATAAGTACGCCAAACCCCTGAACTTCAATAAATACACCATGTAAGCTAGTGTTTTCTGCCATGACCTGTTTTAAATAATGGCTTAAAAAATCCATTAACTGCGGGCTTTGCATGGGTGAAGTAAATAATGGGGTGTTATGTGAATTTGCAGCAACAATCAGTTCTTTTGGTGGTTTTTCACCATTGGCAACCACAACAGCGGCTAAGTCAGTTGAGTATAAATTACTAATTGCTTGTTGCATCGCAATAATACTTAAGGATCGCAAATAGTCCATCTCAGCGCATCCCAGCACTTGCACGCGGTTTGGGTGCACAAAGTTAAGGTGACCAATTAGCGCTAATGATGGCTTGGTGACTTTTTCAGAAAGTAGTTGATTTACCCCGCCTTCAAGCCCAGCAATCCAGTTGAGCTTGAGCTTGAGGCGGGTGTTTTTGTAGAGTTCGGCTACGTTAATTTGAGCCATAAAAGGTAATTGTTAGTTAGGAGATTGGTGTTGCTCAACGCTTTGATGTTTCACCGCGCCATTGGCTTTATTGTGGTTGCCATGTTTTTCTTTATGTTTAAGCACCTGACGGTCTAATTTGTCTGTTAGTAAATCAATTGCGCTATACATATTTTCATCCGCACATTCGGCATGTAAGTCGTTGCCAGGAACGTGCAATGTTGCCTCTACCTTTTGGGCGAGTTTTTCAACACTCATGGTGACTTTCACATCTATCACATGATCAAAGTGATTGCTGATGCGTGTAAGTTTGCTTTGTACATATTCACGTAGTGCAGGAGTAATTTCTAAATGATGACCAGTTAATTGTAAATTCATGACTTGCTCCTTTTTGAAATGTTCTCAAGATTTATCAGCTAAATACTAGTTTTTTTAAATCTATTCGAACAATTTTAGTGTACACCTTTGGCGATTCCGCGCAACTATCTAAAAGAACTATTTTTGTGCTTGTAATCAATTTATATTGATACTTTTTTAAATAATAAATAGCCTATTTATGCGCGAGCAAAAAAAATACCGTGAAAGGCTCATGGATATTGGCTTGCAGGGTAGCTGTTTTGATGTTGTAGTTAAAGTGTTAATTTTGATTGAATAAAAAATGATTCATTTTTGCCGTGACTTAATGTTAGCGTCTTATATTTACAGCGACTTGCGCAAATTAGCAGGCGGGATATTTAAAGATTCACGATATTTAGCAATGGTACGTCTTGCCACAACAATGCCTTGTTTCGCCAAAATTTCGCTAAATTGATTATCAGAAAGTGGCTTTTTCACATTTTCTTCCGCAACCATTTGTTTAATTAACGCGCGTATTGCAGTTGCAGAACATTCACCGCCAGCATCGGTAGATACATGGCTACCAAAGAAATATTTAAGTTCATATACGCCGCGCGGTGTCAGCATGTATTTATGGGTTGTCACGCGTGAA
>JAIYEJ010000149.1 GCA_027487055.1 Methylotenera sp.
TCGATTCATGCAACTCTAGCTCTTCAGCAATCTCGCGCAATACCAACGGGCGCATGGCAATATCGCCGTGTTCAAAAAAGTTACGTTGTCTATCCACAATCGCTTGCGAAACCCGCAGAATCGTTGAAAATCGTTGTTGGATATTTTTAATCATCCACCGCGCTTCTTGCATTTGAGTTTGTAAATATTGGCTCGAGTTTTCACGATTGCGCTTTAAAATATCGGCATATACTTGGTTGATACGCAGTTTTGGGATCACGCCATCGTTAAGTGTCGCAATCCAAATGCCCTTTACTTTTTTTACGATCACTTCATGCTGAATATAATGATCAGAACTGAGCTGGGCGAAGACACTCCCAGGGCGAGGATTTTGTTGTTTGATGAGTGTCTGTGCACCTTTTAATGCGACCTCATCACAATTAATTAACTTGCGTAACTTTACAAAGTCTTTATTGGCAAGCACGGCTAAATGCTGAATGACAATGGTTTTGGCAATGTTTAAGTACGGCGTTTCTTCTGGCAATACATTCAATTGCAGCAAAATGCATTCTTGTAAGTTGGTTGCCCCAATTCCCGGCGGGTCTAAATTTTGAATATGTTTGAGCGCGGTTTGCAGTTCCACTAATTCAATTTCTAGCTCGATTGGTAGCGCTTCTACAAGCTCTTCTAATGACTCTTCTAAGTAACCATCTTCGTTAATGCTGTCAATTAGCAAAAACAATAAATTCAAATCACGTTCAGATAAAGGTAACAGGTTGAGTTGCTTAAGCAAGTGCTCGCGCAGGCTTTCAGAAACGACTTCTTGACGAGTAAAATCGCTATCGTCATCTTCATTATTATTTTGGCGACTACCTTCATCCCAGTTGCTGGCGCTTCCATACTCTTCATAATCTGCGTCGAAATCAGTCGCAGAAAAGTCTTCTGCTGTATTTGGTAGATCTGGTAAAGCTTCGTTTGAATTATCTGAAGTACCGCTAATTTCTTGAAAATCGATATTGCTATAGCTATCAAAATCTTGTGCATCAGCAGATAATTCGCCATCTGCACCAACAGGGTCGACATCAGCACTATTCGTTTCTGTAGCTTGGGTATCACTATTATTGATATCTCCATCAGGGTTGTCGCCATCAACCAGTTCCAATAATGGGTTTTCTTGCAAAATCACTTCTAGCTCTTGGTCAAGCTCAAGCGAAGATAGTTGTAGCAAGCGAATAGATTGCTGGAGCTGAGGCGTCAGAGCTAAGTTTTGAGAAATACGTAGTTGTAAATTTTGCTTCATAAATTCTAAAATTAAATTGCTATAACCTAAAATCTTTACCTAAATATACTTCACGTACTGCCTCATTATTGACGATTTCTTGAGGTTTCCCTGAAGCGAACACCTTACCATCATTGACAATATAAGCTCGATCACAAATACCCAAAGTTTCGCGTACGTTGTGGTCTGTGATGAGCACGCCAATATTTTTTGTAGTTAAAAAACGAATAATCTTTTGAATATCTAGTACAGCGATGGGGTCAATTCCCGCAAAAGGTTCATCTAATAAAACAAAACTTGGATTGGTCGCCAAGCAACGAGCAATTTCGACACGCCTACGCTCGCCACCAGATAAGCTTATCGCAGTGCTATTACGGATATGTACAATATGTAACTCTTGCAAAAGAGATTCTAACTGTGCGTGCATTTCTTGTTCTGTTAGATCTTGCAGTTCGAGCACAGCGAGTATATTTTCAGTAACGGTGAGTTTGCGAAAAACTGAAGGTTCTTGAGGCAAATACGATAAGCCCATTTTTGCGCGGCTATGAATAGGCAAGCGACTTAAGTCTTTATCATTAAGTAAAATTCGACCTGCATCCAAAGGAACTAAACCTACCATCATATAAAAACTAGTCGTTTTGCCTGCGCCATTTGGGCCGAGCAAGCCGACTACTTCACCACTTTTAATATTCAGAGAAATATCTTGCACCACGGTACGCGTTTTATAGGATTTACGTAGATTTTCTACAATGAGTTCGCTCATTTGATTTTTCTTTATTCGCTTGCTGGAGTCTCAGGGGTGTTTGTAGCTCTAAGCTTGTTACTGAATCGCAAGGTTTTACTTTCTGCAGGCGCTGCACCAGCTGTGCTTGCTCCATCAGTTGATGTCTCAGATTGTGAGCTTGTTTTAGGTTGTATTGTTTTGTTTTTTGGCTGAATAATCGCTTTTACGCGCCCACTCGAAGTCACGCCGTTTTCAGTTTTTGTGCCGCCGATGACTTCAGCATATTCAGCATTTGCATCGTAACTAATGTAGTCGCCATGCACAATATCCTCGCCACGCTTAACCCATGCGCGCGTATATAATTGCACTTTGTCCATTCGTCCGTCATATTCTATGCGTTGAGCACTGCCTTCCATATATTCATTTATACCTTCGCGCTTTTGTTTGAATGTGGTTGGGTTGCCTGTAGAAGTGCTATGTTGAAAACCTTCTTTATCTTCGCGCACAATTAATTTTTCTGCTTTAATGATCAATGTGCCTTGGGTTAAGATAACATTACCTGCATAAGTACTTATTTTTTTTGCATCATTCACAGTGACAGTATCTGCCTCTAGTTCAATTGGTTTGTCTCGGTCAGCTGATTCGGCAAATACCTCTAGATTAAAACAAAGGTTTATCAAAAAGCCAGCATAAATTAAACCAGCTTTAATTTTACTGGTTTTAATTGTTATGGGGCGAACGATCTTTTTCATTACTTACTCCGCGACTTTTTATCTACAACTTTTAGTTTGTTTGTTTTACTAATAGGCATGCTGCTTGTTTTAATTTTTGTTTGCGCTTTTAAACCATGTGGCAGGCCTTTAGTTGTTGCAGCTTTTGCTTTTGTCTTAGCAGCGACCAAGGCAGGGCGCTCATAATGAACTTTAACGCGACTAAGTAATTTCATGGTTTGATTTTTCTTGTCAAAGATCATACCAGTACCATGAATCACGGTTTTAGGGGCTTGCGTAATCACTACAGGGGTATTTGTTTTGGCTAAATCTTGGTTTGGCAAAATAATGAGTTTTTCAGTCCTTAGTTGCATTTCGCCTTTGCCTTCAAATGCTTGTCGTACTATTTTTACATTATCAACCAGTTCAATTTCTTCACCATCACTAGATATATAGCCTCGCAAGCCTTCAATTTGTGTGTACGGTTTATCTGTTGTGTACTGGGTAAAACGAGGTCTTTGCAATACTGTGCTGTCGTCATCTGGGTAATGTAGCATCTCTTTTGCTGCTAACACGTAGCGCAATTTACCTGTGATATCCGTTTGGGTTGTCACAAAATTATTCATTGTATAGTCAGGGTCATGTCGATTGCTACCATCAATTTTTGGGCCTTGTTGTTCTACTGCTACATTAATCCAAAACGTTATTATTGCGAGCAATCCAGCCAATAACATTGGAAAAAATATGGCTGTGCGCGTAAACATTATTGCTAGTCGCGCCTATTTAAAAAATGGCGCCAATTGCGCCTCCAACGTGCCTTGTGCTTGCATAATCAGCTCACATGCCTCGCGCACGGCGCCACGACCAGCAGGTGCAGTCGTCATGTAATGCGCATGGGGTTTAATCAAGCGGTGCCCGCTTGGTACAGTAATTGCCAAGCCACAACGCATCATGGCAGGCGCATCGACAACATCATCGCCCATAAAGGCCATTTCATCTGCTTGCAAATGCATTTTAGAGATTAAATCATGAAATGCTTCTAGCTTATCTTCTACACCTTGGTAAAAATGCATAACGCCGGTTGATTCAGCACGTGTTTTAACCACATTGCTTGTGCGACCAGTAATAATTGCCAATTGCACACCACTTGCTTTTAGTAACTTCATGCCTAAGCCATCGAGGCTATTAAAGTTTTTAAACTCTTGACCGTCATCACCTATGCCCAAGCTACCATCTGTCATCACGCCATCAACATCAAAAACAATACATTTGATTTTTTTTGCACGCATTAAAACTGCTTCTGAGATTTCTAAGTCTGAAGAAATAATCATGATTAAACCACCTTGGCTATGAGTAAGTCGTGCATATTAAAAGCGCCAACGAGTTTGCCTGCATCATCTACAACAATCAGGCTATTAATTTTTTTCTGTTCCATTATCTCAACGGCTTCCACAGCCAACTGATTCGGAGTGATGGTGCTTGGGTTAGCGTGCATGACATCGTTAATTTTAGCGGTTCTCGTGTGTATGCCTTTGGTAAATGTGCGGCGTAAATCACCATCTGTAAATATGCCGATAGGCTCTTTGGCTGGGTTGATAATTGCAGTAAAACCAAGGCTTTTTTTGGTCATTTCATTCAGCGCGGTAGAAAGTAATGCGCCATCTTTTACTTTTGGGATAGCGTTGCCAGTTCGCATTACATCTTTTACGCGTGTTAGTAAGCGTCTGCCAATATTGCCACCAGGGTGAGAGCGCGCAAAATCTTCGGCTGAAAAATCGCGGCAATTAAGCACGCAAACAGCTAACGCATCGCCAAGTGCAAGTGCGGCCGTTGTGCTAGCGGTAGGTGATAAACCCAATGGGCAGGCTTCTTGTGATACTTGTGCACTTAAATGGATGTCAGACTCTTTGGCAAGGGTTGAGTTGGCAGCGCCTGTAATGCTAATGACCTTTGCGCCAATTCGCTTAATAGTTGGTAATATATTAATGAGTTCATCGCTTTCACCAGAATTTGAAAGCGCGATGACAACATCGGTACTGGTAATCATGCCTAAATCACCGTGACTTGCCTCGGCAGGGTGCATAAAAAATGCAGGTGTGCCGGTGCTTGCAAAGGTTGCGGCAATTTTGCCGCCTACATGACCTGATTTGCCCATGCCACTCACCACAATGCGGCCTTTGCAATGTAAAATAAGTTGAACTGCTAATTCAAAACTCGCATTTAACCTTTTAGCTAATGCTTCAATTTCGTTAGCTTCAATAGTTAATACATGCCGCGCAAGCGCTAAAGTGCTAGTTTTTGGCGAATGTAAGCGCTCTGATTGTAATATTGTTGGTGTCATAGGTCTTTAGTATAAAAGGGATTCACCGATGAATAAAGCAAAAAACACATGTTTAAAGGTAAAATGTTAAAAGTAGGCACAATTTTTGCCTAAACACATCATTAATAATAATTTCTATGTTTAAAAGAGCTCAATGTTCAATTCGTTAACAAGTGTTTTGTTGTTACTCACCAGTTCTGTGATGGCGGTTGCGCTTTTTCGTGCGTTGCGTCTACCTGCAATGCTGGCTTATTTTATGTTGGGCATCTTGTTTGGCCCGTTTGCGTTTGATTTATTGCCAAGTACCGAATCAGGTCGTCAGGTTGCAGAGTTTGGGATTGTGTTTTTAATGTTTAGCATTGGCTTAGAGTTTAGCTTGCCTAAGCTTTACGCAATGCGCAAAACCTTGTTTGGCTTGGGCGGTGCGCAAGTCATCATTACTTTATTCACCACCATTTTGATTGGCAAAATGGTGGGTTTAAGTTTAACCACCGCCTTTTTAATTGGCGCAGCGCTTACCATGTCATCCACGGCAATTGTCTCTAAAATCTTAATGGAGCGGATTGATCTAAACTCCCGCCATGGGCGTTTGAGTATTGGTATTTTACTTTTTCAAGATCTAGCTGTTATCCCCGTTTTGGTGCTGATTCCAGCATTAGGTGCAAACTCAGATAATCTTATTCATACCTTAAGCTTATCTGCGCTTAAGTCGGTTGTTTTATTGTTTTTGTTATTTACGTTTGGCAAAACAATTGTGAACTTTTGGTTTGGTTTGGTTGCACGTCAACGCTCGCGAGAACTATTTGTAATGAATGTGCTGATGGTGACTTTATTATTATCGGCTGCAACTAAACTTGCTGGCTTGTCTTATGCGCTCGGCGCGTTTATTGCAGGCATGTTAATTTCTGAAACGCGCTACCGCTACCAAGTGGAATCTGACATAGCGCCGTTCCGCGATATTTTGCTGGGTTTGTTTTTTATTAGCGTGGGCATGCTACTTGATTTTAATTACATGATTGATCATTTTGATTTAGTCATGATGTTACTCGTGGGTTTTGTGTTGTTTAAAGCCATAGTGGTGGCGTTATTAACCAAGTTTTTTGGCTTTGAGCTTGGGGTTGGTATTCGTACAGGTATTATCTTGGCGCAAGCAGGTGAGTTTAGCTTTGTAATTTTGGCGCTGGGTTTAGAGCAAAATTTAATTGGCGGCAATAATTTGCAGTTGGTACTTTCGGCATCTTTATTATCGATGGTTATTGCGCCATTTGTGATTCAATACAATGGCCGGATTGCGCGTAAATTGGTCAAAAGTTATACACGTAACAGCTCTCATGTGGTTGAAGATATTTCGAATCATGGTAAAGATTTAAAAGACCATGTGATTATTTGTGGTTATGGGCGAAGTGGCCAATATTTAGGGCGTTTTTTAAAAGAAGAAAACATTCCATTTATTGCGCTTGATATAGACCCGGAGCGTGTTAAAGAAGCGGCGGCGGCGGGTGAGCATGTAGTTTATGGCGATGCTGGGCGGCGTATTGTGCTTGAGGCAGCAGGCGCATCGCGCGCAAAGGCAATGATTGTGAGTTACGCAGATAATCGTGCGAGCATGAAAGTCTTGCATGTTGTACAAGAAGCGTACCCTGATTTACCAGTGATTGTGCGCACGTTTGATGACACCTACATGGATGAGTTGCGAAGTGCTGGTGCAACCGAGGTGGTGCCAGAAGTACTAGAAGGCAGTTTAATGTTGGCCTCGCACGCGCTAGTGTTGCTGGGTGTGCCGTTAAATCGTGTGGTAAAACGAATTCGCTCGTTTCGAGAAGAGCGCTACAAAATATTTAAAGGTTACTTTCGTGGTGCATCAGACATGGATTCGGCGAATCAAGAGCGTGCGAGATTGCATTCTATTGAAATTAGCAAAGATGCTTATGCTAAAAATTTGCGTATAGACCATATCGATTTTGCAAAATTTAACATAGAAGTGCAGTTAATTCGCCGCCCAAATATGCTTGAAGATATTGCACCGCGTGGCGATATTATGTTGGCTGATGGCGATGTGCTGGTTCTGTATGGTAGCCCGCAAGACTTAATTGCGGCGGAAATTTACTTAATTACAGGTAAATAACTAAACTTAAATGCGTACGAGGGCAAAATAGAAGGCTTGCAAGCCAATATACATGAGGGTTTTGGGGCAGGTCAAAAGATGTTGTTGCAAGTAGAAGCATTTTTTGCCGACCGTCCAACTCATGTGTGGCTAAACTTTAGACTTATTTAGTCTCATCCGCAGGCGCTTCAATACCTTCTAGCGCTTTTGTTTGCTCAGCTGCAAGTGTCTCTGCGCCACTAATATCATTTTTAGCTTTATCTAATATCTCTTTGGGCACGGTGCCCACCTCGGCTGAGGCTTGTTTTTGTTGCTCGCAAGCGCTCAAAGTCGACACGCATAAAATGCCAATGCAGAATAACTTAAACATAAACCCCCCTTTAAATTTATGGTTTATTAAATTCATGGCTTAAAAAATGTCGCGCAGTCGTCTCGGCCATAAACTCGGTTTTATGTTCCTCGTTCAGGGCTTTTATTTGGTGCTTAAATTGCTGGCGATTAATTGCAAACGTGACCAAGCCGCCAATTAGCGTCCCAAGTAAGGTAAAAATTGGGGTGATGAGAGATGTTTCCATATTGAATCTCAATGTGGCATTAGCAATTGGGTCATGCTAAATCACACACTGAGATTCGTCAAATATTACGTGCTTTAAAAAATACTAGTAGTAATGAATCCATGTTAATCCAGAACCGATATTTGGACTTGCATTACTTAAACCGCCAACAACATAAAAATTTACCTTGTTATTGTCGTTAAGTCTGTAGTTAATGTAGCTGGACACTTCTTGTGCGTTTACTGCAAACTTGGTGGTTTTTTGTTGCCAGTCGTAACTAATGCCAACACTTACAGTGTCGTTGAATGTGTAATCGGTACCAATTGAGCTGTTCCAAATATTGTTTAAATTAATGTCGCTTGGATCGCCCCTCCATCGGTAGCCAATGTTCCAATAAGGCGACCAGTTATTAATCGTTTTATAAAACTCTGTATTGACACCGTAATCTGTTTTGCCTGTACCTAAAAACTTATCTTCATTCGCGGTTGGAATTTTAACTCTGGCGCCAACATCCATTCCAATAACATAATCTCTGTCATCTAAAAATGTATAAGTACCAGCAATAATGGTATCTCCGATACCTGTTTCTGTAGTGCGATTTGTATTGTTGATATTTTCATCACCAATAAAGTCACCTTCTGGCGTCACAAAAGTAGGGCTGATTACTCTTAAGTAAGAAGTTGATATGCGCAAACTCCATTTATCGGTTTTGTACTTTAGACTGATGGGAAGCGCCCAAACATCGGTATCCTGATCGGCACCATAATCGCCAGATGAATAATCTACGCCCAATGTGGTCGAAAACCTTCCATCTAATGCTAGTGCTGGGTGACTTAGCCCTAATATTAATAAACCTAAAATAGTTCTGTGACGCATCTTATCCCTTTCTTGGTAACATCTTTTTTTATAATTTCTTAGCTTGTATTACTTATTTCTTCCCTTACCACTACCGCCTCTTTCGTCAGCACTAATTCGGTCTGATGATCGAGGTCTTTCAACACGTTCCACTTTCTCAACCTTTTCAACCTTTTCAACCTTTTCA
>JAIYEJ010000253.1 GCA_027487055.1 Methylotenera sp.
CTCAGTGACGATTTAGTTTGTGGGAGTAGTCAGGAATATAAAGATTTTATAGTTTCTTGGATACAGCCGAAATCGAAACTGCGTGGTTGGCATGGATTGAGTGATAGTCATGAAATTTCGCGTAAAATGAATTGTATCATGTGGGAGCATGGATTAAGTAGGAGGTTGCTGCAATCGGGAGTGAAATTGGTAGGTGCTGATTTTTGGAGTCCCTATCAATATAAAATCTTGCGAATTGTGGATAGATTTAAAACGCGATTACAGGTTTGGTTGCATTGATAGTGATGGGTAATGGTTAATTTTGATATTAAGTTCTACATGAAAGGTATAGAAAATAATTCATTAAATAAGGATGCTTCAGTGGCTGATATCCTTGCACAGTTGAACAAGCTATTGGGTTTGATAAAAACACATTGGAGGCCGATGGTGATTTATCCGGTAATCTTGGGATTATTGGGTTTAGGGGTAGGACTTTTCCTAAATAATGATAAGAAGAAGGCGGAGTTCATCATTGCGGCGGAGGAGGAGGGTGCATCTGGGATGGATGGTTTGTTGGCTCAGTTTGGATTGGACATTGGTGGTTCTAATCCAGGAGGTGTTTTTGAGGGAGAGAGCTTGGTTCGGTTGTTTCAAATTCGTTCGTTGATTGAGCGATCATTATTAACGGAAGTTAATTATCATGGTAAAAAGTTGTTATTGGCTGATTTAGTGTGGCGCGACATGAAATCTGCGAAAGCATCAGAATTTCGGTTGGTCAAATTTAAGAAAGTTAGATCGGAGCAATCGTCTATAACGGATAGTGCCTTATATTTGGCTTACAAACATGTAATTAAAGAAATTTTAGTAGTTGATCGTCCGGATAAGAAACAGAGTTTTGTGACGGTTAGTTGTTCGCACAGAGATGGTGAGGTAGCGATATTGTTGAGTGAAACTATGATTACTACGGTTACAGATTATTACATTGAAACATTAACCAAAAAAGCAAGACACAATTTGAATGTGTTGAAATTGGAAGCTGATTCCGTGCAAAGGGTATTAAATAAGAACCTGCAAAACAATGCTGTCATCAGCGATATGAATTTAAATCCATTGATGCAGAAGGCTAGAGTAACACAAAATAGATCCATGATTGATTTGCAAATCAGTATTTCATTATATGGTGAAATCATTAAAAATTTGAAGTTGGCTGAGATAAGTTTACGTAAGCAAACCCCGTTAATTCAGGTAATTGAAAGGCCTAATTATCCTTTGGAAAATGTAGGATTTAAATGGTGGCAATTTTTATTGATGGGATTGGGTGCAGGAGCTGCTTTGGGCGGTTATATGATTTATCTAACAAAGTTGAAAAACAGGATCTCGTAGTTCCATGAACTCAATTCGGCGGATACTTGGCCCTTTGATATTTCTTCCGAATATCATGCCTTTGAAAGTGCTATTTAGCGCTGAGATTTTTCCATGGGCATTTTTATACTCGTGTAGGAAGGATTTGCGGATCAATAAACGATATGCATTGTTTTTGGTATATATTGTTGTATCAGCTTTGTTCATGCTAGGAACGTTTAAGACAGTTTTGATTCCAGCACGGGCTTTATTTGCTCTTATTAATGCTACTCTTATATTTTTTCTTTTAATTCATGTTGATGATGATGAATATAAGTGGTTGACAAGAATATTTCATAGTGTATTTATTGCTAATATAGCGTTGTGTGTAATTCAATATTTGGGTTTGTTGCCATCGTTTATTGAGCCTGTATTTCGATTGTTTATTGATCGTTTTACTGCGGAGATTTATGGTGGGGGCAGAGGTGTAGCGGGGCTCTTTGCAGAACCTTCTTATGCAAGTATGGCGATACACTATTACTTTGCTTTTTTTATGTTGTCCAATAAAATTAATCCAAAATCAATTATTGGGTTGATATCTATCGGGGGAATTATTTTGTTTGATATGTTCATTATTCGATCGGTAACAGGGGTTGTAATGATTTTAATTTACTTAATGAGTATGCAAAGGATGAAATACATTCTACGTGTAGGTGTATTGATTTCATTGATGTTGGGGGGGATTATTTATCAATTTGGCCGATCTTCGAATGCGCCTCGATCTGTTGAAACCGCCTATGATTTTTTTAAGTATGGTGGATATCAGGATCCCATGCCTTGGTTATTGGAGCAATCGGGATTTCGATTTGTGAGTGTTTGGGCTGCATATAAATATGGTCTAAATCACCCGGTAGGTTCGGGTGTTGGCGGATGGGGAAATGCCAGCATTCAGGCGATGGATGATATAGGAATTAAGGCATCTGCTATGAGTTTCTTTGCAACAGCTATGGGATCGGAATATCAGGGTGTGCGGCCAACATCTTTTGGAGCGGGTTTGATGTTAGAAACGGGTATTATAGGATTATTGCTTTTCATATATGCATTTTGGCCGTATTTAAGTCGGGCGGAACTCTACAAGGATGTTCATACCCGATCGATAGCTATATTTTTTATATTTAATACGTTTGCATTAGGCAGTATTGGTGATCCTATTCCTTTTATATTTTTTGCTTTTGCTTATCGTAGTGTAACCATTGGAAATGGGATTTCAGGTCAGATTGAATTAGAAATTAAATAATCTGATAATTTATGAATAATAGGGCTTTGGTTTCTGTGATAATGCCTTGTTACAGGGCGTATGATACATTGACTCGTTCTGTACAGGGTGTTCTTTCGCAGACTTACGAAGCATGGGAGTTAGTGATCATTATTGATGGCGCTGATGATATGCTTGAGAAGTTGGCCGAAGATTTGGGGAAACAGGATGCTAGAATACGTGTTGTAAATTCTCTAAAGAATAGGGGTGTTTCGCGTAGTAGGAATATCGGGATAAGAATATCTAAAGGGAGCTACTTGGCATTTTGTGATGCGGATGATTTTTGGTTTTCAGATAAATTGGAGCAACAAATGAGATTGATGGAGGATAGGAATGTGCAGTTGGTTTGTAGTTCTTTTTATTTTTACAATCCGATCACGCAAAATCGGAAATTGGTGAGAACAAAGTCACGGATAAATCGCACAACCTTATTTTATACGAATCCAATTCCGTTAAGCACTGTATTATTTTCGAGATCGATATTAAATAATTGCTGTTTTCCGACCATGCCAAAACCATACATTCATGAAGACTATGCCTTTTGGATATTGCTTTTTTCTGGAAGTGAATTTGATGTCTGGAATTTGGTTTTGCCAACGACTGAAATTCTACAGCAAGTTGATTCGCGCTCTTCGAATAAATTTATTGCAATTAAATCACATGGTTATATACTAAGGCATTACGCGAATATAAGGGGCATGTTTTGGCTCTGTTGTATTATGAGTTATGTCTGGTACGCAGTGTCCAAAAGACTTTCTTTGTTTTCGAAGTAGAAGGAAAAATTCCATTGATTGGTGATTTGGTAATACCTGAGAAAACAAGTAGTTTTGATTATATGTTTCTCGTCAGATTTAAACGACCCTTATGTATTTCATTGTTTTTGTTGGGATCCACCGTGGGGTTAACTGCGCAAACAATTCCGTTAGGAATGCCATTTTTTGATGATGGATTACGCCGTGCCCAATTGATGGGAAGGGTGGATACGTCTTCATCATTTATGATAAGGCCTGTACATCCCCAGAAGGCATTGAAAACCAATGCAACGTGGGACGCCAATAAGGTTCTTTTTCCCAATGATAGTAATGTTTACGGAAAATATACCAGTTTGACGGATCGAAAGCAGAATTATCGCGTAGAATTTTTGCCGGTTTATTTGCATTTCAGAAGAAATGGTCATCATCCGTATGGGTGGTCTGACGGACCGATGGTTCCATCGAAGGGGTTACAGCGATATATTTCTGGTGGTGTGTTCATTAAAGTTCGATGGATAGAGTTTCAATTGAGGCCTGAGTTGGTACAGGCACAAAATAAGCCATTCCAAAATCCACCATTTAGGGCAAATATGATAGATCTACCTGAGCGAATGGGTCAGGATGAGTACAAGAGAACATTTTGGGGTCAGTCTTA
>JAIYEJ010000347.1 GCA_027487055.1 Methylotenera sp.
CCGCTCTAAAAGGCGCGGAAAAAATATTACTCATCTCATCCAGTGAAATAGGACAACGAGTTCAACAACATCAAGCGGTGATTGATGCTACCAGTCGAGCAGGTGTAAAACATCTTATATATACAAGTATTTTACACGCAGACACTTCCACACTCGCCCTTGCCTCTGAACATAAATCAACAGAATCTGCCATTCAAGCCTCAGGTTTAGCTTATACCATCCTTCGTAATGGTTGGTATACCGAGAATTACTCCATGGGCATTCCTGCTGCGCTTGCACAAGGCGTTGTTTATGGATGCGCAGGGGACGGTCGCATTTCATCTGCGACTCGGAAGGATTTTGCAGAAGCCGCAGTAGAAGTATTAACCAGTGAGCATCACACCAATAAAGTATATGAACTTGCAGGAGATAACGCATTTACCATGACAGAGTTTGCCGCAGAACTTTCACTCCTGCATGGTAAAACCATTAAATATATTAACTTAACCGAAGAAGCTTACAAAAATGCGTTGATTGGTGTTGGATTGCCTGAGCCTTTTGCGGCATTATTGGCAGATTCAGACACAGGCATAGTGAATGGACAGCTTTTTGAGAACGGCAAGCAGTTAAGTCAGCTGATTGGTCGACCAACTAAGACGCTGGAATCAGTCATCAGAAATGCATAAAACCCACGAGAGATTTTAATGCCTCTGCAATCCTTATGGATACTGGATTGCACGTTAGATGAAATGAATTGTTGTAAAAAGCTGGTGGTTTTAAGTTGCTTTAGTCTTAAAATTAAAACAAAAATTTTAGGTGCTAAAGCAACGGTTTTATCGGCATGAGTTGATACGTAAATACGAGCCTGCGCTTATTCGCACTAGCAAATTTATCTGGTTTATCGGTGAATGCGTTCCAGCTATTTTCGGGCTGCATATCAATTTCTATTGCCGATTTTACTTCTTTTGCTAGGGTTACATTTTGTACAATTACGCCCACTTCAGTATTAAGATTTTGTGAGCGTGGGTCAAAATTAAACGTGCCGATATACACAATCTTATTGTCTACCACCATTGTTTTAGCGTGTATGGCAAATATTGGTGGCTTCAGTAAACCATTGGTTTTGTGGCGCACTAACTGTTGCTTAATTTGCGCATCGGGTTTAAATTCGAAAATTGCTATGCCCATTCTAGTGAGGATTTCACGTTGATTTCGATAACCACTAAAGGCCTGAACATTATCTGTTGCGGCAAGCGAGTTGGTGTTGATTCGTACTTTTACGCCGCGCTTAATGGCCTTTTTAAAGAGCTTTATCGCCTCTGATGACATTACCAAATAAGGTGATTGAATGACAACTTCACTTTGTGCGTTTTCTACCAACGCGGCTAATTTTTCTGTAGATTTTCCGCCACCGCCGAGCAGTAATTTATTGCTATTTTTGCCGGGCGTATCACTAATAAACTCGACATCATTCCAAATTACCTTTTTGGTAAGCCGCATAAATGCTTGAGGCGTGTTATAAATTGCCTCACGGTTTTCTAGTGAAAAGTTGTCAGGGTTTTTTGCGTAGCTATGTAAATCGGCGTAAATTTTTTGAATTTCTACAGGTTTTACAGATACATTTTTTTGAATAAGGCCTAAGCCATCATATAATTCTTCAACAGGTGCGCTTAGCGGGCTAGCCCAAAATTTATCAAAGCTGGTGCGCATGTCTTCCACCACTGGTCCGAGCAAAAGCGCATCACGATCACGAAAGTTGTAGTCAGTGTTGTAGTCAAAATATTCGGCCGCCATATTGCGCCCACCAGTAATGGCAAACTTGCCATCCACCATAAAAGTTTTATCGTGCATACGTTGATTAACACCGCGAAAATTAACTGCGATATTGACTAAGCGTTTATGAAAAGGCGTGCCGACAGAATGCTGTGGGTTATAAATACGAATTTCAATACTGGGGTGTTTGGCAAGCGCAAGTAGTGATTTATCGGGTGCATCGACGAGTAAATCGTCGACAATGACCCGCACCTTAACGCCTCTATCCGCCGCACGTAATAAAGCTTCAGAAGCTAATATGCCAATATTATCCGTGCTCCAAATGAAATATTGCACTTCAATGGTTTTTTGCGCATGGTCTGCTAACCAAGCACGGGCGAGCAAAGCTTCCTCTCCCTTGTCGAGCACGTAAATGCCACTTTGATTTGGGTGTGCGGCGATTTGTGCATCTACAAAACTTAAATCATCACCTGCCACTAATAATTTGGGACACGCAAAAAATAGCACAAGCACAAAACTAAAAAGGCGTGATAGTTTCATCTAAACTCACAATTTAACAATACTTAATGCCACTGCTTCCGCCACTTTAATTCCATCTACGCCTGCTGATAAAATACCGCCCGCATAGCCTGCGCCTTCACCACAGGGGTATAAGCCTTTGGTGTTTATGCTCTCCATTGTATCGTCATCACGTTTGATGCGGATAGGGGCTGATGTACGGGTTTCGACGCCAGTTAGTACGCCATCGGCAAGGTCAAAGCCTTGTACTTGTTTAGCAAACGCGGGAATCGCCTCGCGCATGGCGGTGATAGCAAACTCTGGCAGGGCAGTATCTAAATTGGTAAGGGTAACCCCAGGGGTGTATGAGGGCATCACTTCGCCAAATATTGTGGAGGGTTTGTTAGCTAAAAAGTCTCCGATGAGCTGCCCAGGGGCGTTGTAGTTGCCACCACCAAGCACAAAGGCGTGGCTTTCTAGTTTTCGTTGAAACTCCATGCCAGCGAGCGGGTGCTCTGGGTAATCTACCTCAGGCGTGATACCAACTACAATGCCTGCATTGGCATTGCGCTCATTGCGTGAGTATTGGCTCATGCCGTTGGTGACCACGCGGTTAGGTTCTGATGCTGCCGCGACCACCGTGCCACCGGGGCACATACAAAAACTATAGACACTGCGCCCGTTTTTGGCATGATGCACCAAACGGTAATCAGCCGCGCCAAGCTTGGTCAAAATATCTTCAGAATAGCTTTTTCCGTAACGTGCACGGTCAATTAGCCCTTGCGGATGCTCGATGCGAAAGCCGATGGAGAAAGGTTTGGCTTCAACATATATGCCTTTTTTGTAAACCATTTCAAAAGTATCGCGAGCGCTATGACCAACCGCCAAAATGAGGTGATTGGTGGCGATAAACTCGCCTGTTTGCAAAGACACACCTTGAACTTGCTTGTTATCGATATGAATATCATCGACACGGCTTTCAAAACGG
This sequence comes from Methylotenera sp., assembly GCA_027487055.1. Taxonomy (GTDB): domain Bacteria; phylum Pseudomonadota; class Gammaproteobacteria; order Burkholderiales; family Methylophilaceae; genus Methylotenera_A. The sequence continues at coordinate 3,239 of JAIYEJ010000347.1, forward strand.
ATTTCACCACCGAGTGATTTAATGGTGTTGCGCATTTCTTCCACCATGCCGACCAATCTAAAAGTACCGATATGAGGATGGCTAACATATTGAATCTCTGGCGGTGCGCCTGCTTTCACAAATTCATGAATTACTTTGCGGCCATAATGTTTGGGGTCTTTAATTTGACTATACAGTTTGCCGTCTGAAAATGTGCCTGCGCCACCTTCACCAAACTGCACGTTGGATTCTGGGTTTAGTATATTTTTTCGCCATAGTGCCCAAGTGTCTTTGGTTCGTTTACGCACTTCTTTACCGCGTTCGAGCACGATAGGGTTAAGACCTGATTGCGCCAAAATTAAGGCGGCGAAAATGCCAGCAGGGCCGAAGCCTACAACAATGGGGCGGAGCTTTGGGGCGTGTTCAGCTTTTGCCACAAAATGATAACTGGTATCAGGCGCAGGTTTGATATGCGGGTCTTTTTTAAACTTGGCTAGTATTTTTGCCTCGTTTTTGACTTCAACATCTAAGTTATATACATACAAAATCAAGTGCGATTTACGTGCATCTACACCACGTTTAAAAATGGTAAAGCCGATTAAATCGTTTACTGGGATTTCTAAGCGTTTGAGCAAAGCTGATTTGATTTGGTCGTCTTGATGAATGAGCGTATCGGCCAAATCGATGGGTAGTTTAAGTTCGTTGATTCTTAGCATGGTGTCCTTGGATAGTAGTTATCTATCAAATAAGATGGCAAAAAGAATAATTTAGTTATTTTACAGGAGTTTAAATCCCCAAATCTAGTTGCAGCAATTTTTTCAGCATCTGCACCGTGATTGGTTTTTTTGTGACGAGTGACCATTCATCGAGTGCATCTAATACTGCCATCAGCGAGGGTAAATCGCGGCGCAAATACCGTAAACAATAGTCTGTGACTTCATTAGGTAATTTCAAGCCACGCTCAAGTGCGTGTTGTTTGAGTGCGCTGGCTTTTTCTTGGTCGTTGAGGGGATGCAGTTGGTACACCAAACCCCAAGCCAATCGTGTGGCTAAATCGTCACGCAATCCCATTTGCGTGGGGGCGTGCAGGCCAGCAGTAATGAGCGTTCCACCTGCTTCTTTTAGTTGGTTGTATTGATTAAAAAGTGCAATTTGTTTTTCATTATTCAGCAAGTGCACATCGTCTGAAACCCTTATGCCTATTTCCTTGCAGGCTGATAGTAAATGACTTTTGCCTGAGCCAGAATCACCCCAAAAATAGATAAAGCTTGGCTGCGCGCTAGAAATTGCTTGTTTTAAGCTTGTTAGTGCTTCCGCATTGCGACCGATAATAAAATTATCTAAATTGGGTGCTGGTGTGGGTTTAATATCTAATAGAAGCTGTTTCATGCTAAATGGGAACAATACAAAATTCTTAGGGCTACTTCAGCAAATTGTTATTTTAAGAGTTTTTATTCAAGAGTTATTATTTAAGATAGGCATCGCTATCTAAGTAGCTATCTTTGGTATGGCGCAAAGCGACTGCAATGGCTGCGCTCACTGGTAGCGCAAGCAGTACGCCCGCGAATCCAAATAATTGACCGCCTGCAAGCAAGGCAAATATCACGATGACAGGATGCAAACCAATACGATTGCCAACTAGCTTAGGAGTAAGCCACATGCCTTCTACTAATTGACCAATACCAAAAACTGCTAAAACAGGAACAACTTGACCAAAGCTACTAAACTGCAATGCCGCAACTAAAAGCGCTAGTAATAAGCCTGTCGCAATGCCTAAATAAGGCACAAAACCTAATAGCCCAGTTAACAGTCCAATCGGTAACGCCATATCTAGGCCTGCTATCCAAAGGCCAACTGCGTAAAAAAAACTCATCGCAAGCATTACAGAAAGCTGCCCGCGTAGAAACTCTGCTAATACTTGGTCAATTTCTTTAGCAATACTAACCGTTTTATCGTGCCACTCGCGCGGCACTAACTGGCCGATACTTGCTATAAAGCCATCCCAATCACGTAACAAATAAAATAAAACGACTGGCAATAATAAAGTATTTGCCACTACTCCAATCAACGCCATGCCATGACTACCTGCCAATTTAATGGCCTCGCCCAATAAATCGCCAGCTGTTTTCCAGTTTTTTGTGGCAAGGTCTTGAATTTTGGCGCTGTCAATTTCAAAATGAATGCCAAATTTAGTGTGTAGCCAAGGTTCTATAGTGTCACGCAAGCGACCCAGAAAAGCAGGAAGTTGCTCTGCAACAAGTGAAGACTCTTTTTGTAATAGCGGGATTAAAATCAAAGAAATCAAGAATATGATTCCAAATATACCAAACATCACAATAGTCGTTGCAAGCGTGCGACCTAGCTTAAATTTACCTAAGCCCCAAAGCGCTGCACGATCAACAAGCGGGTCGCAAATGTAGGCCAAAATAGCAGCAATTAAAAACGGAGTAAGTATTGGCAGTAATAAATAAATTAAAAAAATAAATATCGCTAGCAGGATTAACCAGCGATTATCTGAAAAAAAATTGCTACCGCTATTATTTTTTGCTTGATTTTCCATTGCTTTTTGGTTGATTGCGCATACTGCGTTAAAATAGTGGATAAATTATACTTAAATAAACCCATCGCGTAATAAATAAACGCACGATTTGAGAGATGAGCACAGCCTTGAACAAAAATACAAGTAATACAAATTCAATTAGTTACCGCGATGCAGGTGTTGATATAGAAGCAGGCGATGCTTTAGTTGAGCAAATTAAACCTTTTGCTAAGCTTACAATGCGCCCAGAAGTGCTGGGTGGCATAGGTGGGTTTGGTTCGCTTTTTGCGGTGCCAAAAAAGTTTAAAGAACCTATTTTGGTTTCTGGTACAGATGGCGTTGGAACAAAGTTAAAACTTGCCTTTGAGCTTAATATTCATGACACCGTCGGTATCGACTTGGTCGCCATGAGCGTGAACGATATTTTAGTGCAAGGCGCTGAGCCTTTATTTTTCTTGGATTATTTTGCTTGCGGTAAATTAGAAGTAGGCACTGCCGCTCAGGTCATTAAAGGCATTGCGTTAGGCTGCGAGCAATCTGGCTGTGCTTTGGTAGGTGGCGAAACTGCAGAAATGCCTGGTATGTACCCTGCAGGTGAATACGATTTAGCGGGCTTTGCGGTAGGCTGCGTAGATAAAGAAAATATTATTAATGGCTCAACCATCGCCACAGGTGATGTTGTACTGGGCTTAGCTTCTAGCGGCGCGCACTCTAATGGTTATTCACTAATTCGTAAACTAATTACAAAATCAGGCATCGATTTTGAGTCGGACTTTCACGGTCGCAAGTTTAAAGATGTCGTGATGGCACCCACAAAAATTTATGTGAAATCGTTGCTTAAGTTAATAGAGGCATTGCCTGTTAAAGGCATGGCGCATATCACTGGCGGTGGTATTACCGAGAACATTCCACGCGTTTTGCCAGCAGGCTTAACGGCAGAAATTAGTGCAAAAAGCTGGGATTTACCTGCGCTATTTAAATGGCTGCAAGCAGAAGGCAATATTACCCACACCGAAATGTACAAAACCTTTAACTGTGGCATTGGCATGGCGATAGTTTTGTCTAAAGTGCATGTTGAAGAAGCCAAAAAGTTGCTGAGCGAAGCCGGTGAAACAGTTTATGAGATTGGGCATATCCGCACACAACATGCTGGAGAAGCGCCAACTGTGGTTGTTTGATTATTGCCAACGAAAATACGTACGGTGCGTTACATAATCTCACCCATAAATGAAACGCTTGTTTCAGAAAGCGAATATCTTGAAACTTAAAGCATTTATCTTTGTATTTTGCTGCTTAGTCACGCATGTTGCTCAAGCCTTACCGAAAAATATACTGCTAGAATATGAAGTCAGCCGTAACGGTAAATTATTCGGCCAAGTGAAAGAAACTTTTACACAAACAGGCAAGCAGTATCATATCAAATCAGTGACCAAAGGCTATGGCATATATGCGTTGATGGGTGAGCGTGTGTTGACCAGCACCGGTGAGGTTACTAAAAAAGGGTTAAAGCCAACGCGCTTTGAGTTGCATCAAGGTAAAAGTAAAAAGAAAACATTAATAGCTGATTTTTTATGGGCAAAAAGTAAGCTCAATATGCAAGTAAAAGGAGAAACTAGAACAGAAAAATTAGCGTCTGGCACACAAGATTTAGCAAGTTATGTTTACCAATTTATGTTTAACGCGCCTATTAAAGACGAAGTGAATATCACTTTAACAACGGGTAAACGATTAAATACTTATCAATATAAAGTATTGGCAAAAGGCGAAGAAGTTACCGTTGACAAAATAAGTTATGAAACGATGCATATCTCTAATCATGCCTCGACAGGAGAAGATAAAAAAGAGCTTTGGTTGCTACAAGATAAGTATTATTTGCCAGCTAGATATAAGCTTACAGATGAAGATGGAGAAAGCTTCCAGCAGACATTAACTAATATCTATGTGGAATAAACTTGCTGAAATCTTTAAAGATTTAAGTTATAGACGCCTAGGCATTGCAGTCGTTTTATCAATAGTATTACACGCCTTTTTATTTGATGGCTTTAACTTTAGTTTGCCAATTTTTAAGGATGATATTAAACCACTAGAAGCTAGAATTCAGCTAAATAAAGTACAGCCTGTACCACTAGAACAGCCAAAAAAAACAGAAACCATCAAACAGGCATCAGAAAAACCTAATATACCAATTGACCCGCCCAAAGCAGAAAAACCTGTTGAATCACAAGAAAATATTCAAACACATGAGCCGCCAACGCCAGATGC
>JAIYEJ010000307.1 GCA_027487055.1 Methylotenera sp.
ACGATCAGTACAAATATCATTCTTCAAAAGTTTGGTCTACTAGCATCTGGGATATCCATGTTCAGCTTATTTAAATGGTGGCTTGATGAGTTGCTGATTGCCTATTTATTTATCCCGCTTGCATTATCTTTATTTGTAAATAAAGCACTACATCTTTCTACCAAAGAGAGAACAGAAATGCTAGCACTGTTGCTTGGCATGGTATCTGTTTCATTGATAACCATGCATTTTGGGCAGTTATTAGGTTTTACAGTAATTCTTATTTTAGTATTGTTGGTATTTGTTTTATGGGCTGCACTCAGGTTTAGCAGTACGGTAACTCATTGGGCTATTTTTATAGCGGCTATGCTAGTCATGATGACTGTCATTTTTAGTGACAATACTTTAAACCCTGAGCCTTATCAGCAAACCCTGCTCTTAGTTAAAATTGGCCTTGCTGTGATGATATTAGGTGGCTTATTTGTTGCGGCCGCTTTTTCAGAGCGCAATCATGTAGAAACAGAATTGAGTAAATTAGCAAACCATGACCCTTTGACTGGGTTACCCAATCGAAGTTATTTTCAAGACTTTGTAAGTCATAGTTTGTCTCAAGCGCAAAGGCAAAAACAACAGCTTTACCTACTTTTTATTGACTTAGACCGATTTAAAAAGATTAATGACTCGCAAGGTCACGAGGTGGGCGATGCTGTGCTAAAAATTGTTGCACGCAGGCTAGATAACTTATTGCGCGCAGATGATTTTGTAGCAAGGCTTGGCGGTGATGAGTTTGCAGTACTTTATAGCCACCCTAAAATCAATAAAGCCGCTAGCAATCTTGCAAGAAAGATTATTAAAATAATTTCCGAACCTTTTGAAATCGGCGATAGAAGCTATAGTGTTGGTGCAAGTATTGGTATCAGTATTTACCCTGATGATGCTAACGACGCCAACACATTGTTAAGGCAAGCTGATTTGGCAATGTACCAAGCTAAAAGTAAGCAGTCAGGCTTTGAATACTTTAGCGAAGAGATGAACGCGCTCGCGCATGAGCAATTGCAATTGGAAAATGGATTAAGACAAGCCTTAGAAGCAAAAGAGCTCTTGCTGATGTATCAACCCAAACTTGATTTACGAACCAACCAAGTGGTTGGGTTGGAAGCTTTGGTTCGTTGGGTTACAAAAAATGGCAAAATGATAGGGCCAGATCAGTTTATTCCAATTGCAGAAGAAGCAGGCTTGATTATCCCGATTGGACGGTATGTGATTCAAGAAGCTTGTTCACAATGGGTGCAATGGAGTAAAGAAGGACTAAATCCACCTGCAATCGCGGTGAATATTTCCCCGCGACAATTTAGTGACCCGATGCTACTTCAAGATATTACTGAAGTCATTCATTCGACAGGCATGGATGCTTCTAAATTACATGTGGAAATTACTGAGAGCGCCACCATGGACGACCCAGAAGCAACATTGGTCACGCTTGAAAAAATGCGTGACTTAAAGCTCAATATATATATCGACGACTTTGGTACGGGGCACTCTAACTTGGGGCAATTAAGGCGCTTGCCAATTCAGGCACTGAAAATTGACAAGGTCTTTATTAATGATATTTTAACCAATGATGATGATGCTGAAATCGTCAATGCAATCATTAATTTAGCGCATGCGTTAAAGCTTAAAGTCGTCTGTGAAGGGGTTGAGACTAGAGCACAACTTACATTATTGAGGGGCTTAGGCTGTGATGAAATTCAAGGATACTTAATTTCAAAACCACTAATCAATGATCAAGCACACTTCTACTTTAATAAAGAAATTACGCTTTAAGACTTAATTGCAAAATAGTATGAAAAATCTTTTTAAGTTAGATAATAGCTTTGCTGTGCCATCAAAGGTGGAAGCGCGCAATTTTTGTTTGCGCGCACTCACTATTCACGATGTAGTAAAAGATTATGATGCAGTCATGACAAGTCGAGCGCATCTATGGCGGCGTTTTGGTGAAGTATGGGGTTGGCCCGCAGAAAACCTATCTTTAGAGCAGGATCTTATTGACCTTGCTTGGCATCAAAAAGAGTTTGAACTTAAAAACTCATTTGCTTATACGGTCATAAGCCCAGATCAATCTAAAGTGCTTGGTTGTGTATATCTCTATCCATCAAGTTCAGAAAACCTAGATGCGGATGTATGGTTTTGGGCCAGAGAAAGTGAACTTGAATCTAATCTAGAAGAAGATATAAAAGTTTTTTTAACAGCGTGGCTCAACAATGCTTGGTTTTTTTGCAGAGTAAGCCTTAATGCTGAAATTGTTGATATTGCAAATTGATAATTTTTTTGGATTTTAAGTTTAGCGTCTAACTTCAGCATCATTTGGTTTCTTTTATAACTTCAGCATGATATGCCTTACAGTGCTGTAGTCTTCCATTGAATACATCGATAAATCTTTACCATAGCCAGATTTTTTAACGCCCCCATGTGGCATTTCAGTGGCTAACATAAAGTGCGTATTTATCCAGGTACAGCCATACTGTAATTCTGCGGCCATTCGCATGGCACGGCCTATGTCACTTGTCCAAACTGAGCTTGCGAGACCATACTCTGAA
>JAIYEJ010000134.1 GCA_027487055.1 Methylotenera sp.
TGAATTTATGACGCAGCACATATGGGCTGGTTATGTGGTTGCTGGGGTAGTGTTATTTAGAATTTTTTGGGGATTCATCGGCAGCGAGCATGCACGCTTTAAAGACTTTATTTATGCACCATCGACGATTATTGCTTATTTAAAAAGCTTAGTGCAACGTAAACCAAAACACTATTTAGGGCATAACCCTGCTGGTGGCATCATGGTAATCGCGTTGTTAGCAAGCCTTTGTGTCACGGTATATTCTGGCTTGGCCCTCTACGCAGTTGAAGAAAATGCTGGGCCATTTGCCACAATTTATGGCGCAACCGCACATCAAAGCACATCCATCGAAAATACTCAGTTAAGCATTGTATCAAACGCAGTTGCAGAGGAAGATGAGGCCAAAGAAGATGACGCGAAAGATGCAGCAGAAAATCAAGCAACCTCAAAAAACCCAGACAAAAACGCTGTCACATCAAAGTCAGAGAAAAATGAAATGGTGAACGAGCAAGATGAAGAGTTTTGGGAAGGGCTACATGAATTTTTTGCAAACTTTACCTTATTGCTGGTTGCAGTTCACATTTGTGGTGTGCTGATATCTAGCCATTTAGAAAAAGCCAACTTAATCAAATCCATGTTGACTGGGCGCAAACATATTGATTAACCTGTTCTTAATGCATGCGCGTGATGGTAGCCAAATCATCCCAATTTCCATCAGTTTTGGGTGAATAGTTAGTAATATTTTTTTGCATGGCTGCGAATTGCCCTTCATACCATAGCGGAATGTAGGGCAATTGCGCATGTATGCGCTGTGTGGCGGCTGGCCAATTTTCATCTGCAAGCAATTCATCTAGCGCAACATCACTGTATCTGCCACGATTAAAGCCATTTGGCGGAATGTTTTCTGTACCAAACGCTTTGGCATAAATTTCTGGCGTTTTAATGCCTACCCAAGTGAGACCAAACACTTGAAAATTGCCCGATTTAACATCGGCAAAAAACGTCCCCCAATCTAGGCTACTAATTTCTAAATTAATACCCGCAGGCAGCATTTGCGCTTGCATAATGGTGGCAAGGCGCACTCGCTGGGCATCCGTACTGGTTTTATACACCAGTTTTAAGGGCAAACTCACTCCTGCCTCTTGCAATAATTTTTTTGCTAGCGTGGGGTTATAAACGTAAGGCGGTAAATTGTTATTTTGATTAGTGTAGTGCTCTGGGGGCAAAATCGCACTCGCCAAGCGAGTATTCTTAATCATCACTTTATCGATAATCGCCTGACAATCAATCGCGTACATAATCGCTTGTCGCACTTTGATATTTTGTAATTGAGGATCGTTAAAATTTAAACCAAGATACGAAAAATTTGCTCCCACACTGGTGTTAACTTTTACCTCAGGCTTGCTTTGCAAGTATTTCACAAGTTCTGGTGGTAAATCTCCCTGGATAAAATCTGCTTCACCACGCAACAGTTTAAGCACACGCACGGTTGGATCTTTGACTTCTTGCAAGGTAATTATTTGCCCATCGCGCTCTCTTTGTAGCGTGAGTTTATTGTCCCAGCCCACAAATTTTATTGGACCATTTCCTATTGGGTGGTGCGCAAAATCATGTTTAATGTCGATTAGGTCTTTGGGCAAAATACCAACAATTAACTTAGCCACAAAGTTTTTATCTGGCGCTTTTAGATGAAACACTAAAGTGTTTTGATCAACAATTTCTATCTTTTTAATATTGGCAAATTCTGCGCGTAGTGGTGAGTCTTTCAACGCCAATATTGATTCATAAGTCGCTTTAACATCTTCTGCAGTTAATATTTTTTGATAATGAAATAAATTACGATTTTTATTTAACGTGAAATGATACTGGATATGATTAACAGCATCCCATGAGGCCAATACTGCCACGGGTTTTGAGGCAGCATCAAAATCAACTAATGGCTGATAAATCAAACGATTCACACGTTCTGACGCGGCATCTGTCGCATAACGCGGGTCTAAATTGAGTGGCGCTTGGGCAATTGCAAACTGAATTGGCGATTGTGCTTCGGTTTGATCTTGTTGCTTGCAGGCACTTAACAAGCCCAAACCCAATAACAAGTAAACAAAAATTACTTTCATAGTATTTAAGTTTACTAGATTATCGGTGAATTGCATGCCTAAGTGCTTAACTCAGGCCAAATTTTATGCTCTTACAATAAATCGTGTATTTTAAAATGATGTAATACATTGCAAACGCTGTAAAAAATACCCAGACAAAAGCTGCACCATCATTTGGTGCAAATCAAACATATTGCCTGTTAAAAACATGCCTGCTGCTAGACTGTCTCATGCACCACATAGCCCATGCACTGAGTTTAGTATAGACAAAGTTAAGGCAAACTAAAAAGCGCAATCGACTCCACATGCGCGGTATGCGGGAACATATTAATCACACCTGCCGCACTTAAAGTGTAGCCTTTTTCATGCACTAGCACGCCAGCATCGCGCGCGAGCGTTGCGGGGTTACAAGACACATACACAATCACATTTGGATTCTCGAATTCCTCCCGAGCGTTTTTTGATGACTCAGAACCCCCATGGGTATTAACTTCTAGAGCATCGGCTTGAATGTTGTCAAAATGAACTGCATTTTTAAGCGATTTGACTAGATCAAATGCGCCATCGCGTGGCGGGTCGATGAGCCATTTATCAAACCTTCCTAACTCAGCAAGCGATTCTTCAGTCATTTTAAATAAATCGGCCACGCCAAATTTCACCTGTGAAATGCCATTAAGTTGTGCGCTCTCGTTAGCGCGCTCGACTAAATTTGCTAAGCCTTCCAAACCCAATACCGTTGCGCCATTACGTGCAATGGGCAATGTAAAGTTACCAATCCCACAAAAGAAATCGGCAATTTTTTCACCAGCTTGCGGCTTAAGTAACTGCATAGCGCGGCGTATCATCACGCGATTAATCAGCGGATTCACTTGTGTGAATTCGTTGGGTTTAAACGGATAAACCAAGCCAAATTCAGGCAGGCTGTAAGCCAATTCTGGTGAGGCTTCCAGACCACCAGTTACGTAAAAAGGTTTAATCGTATCAGGGCCCTTGGTTTGCGTCCAAATTTGGACATGGTGCGTATCGGCAAAAGCTTTAAATAGGGTTTCATCTTGCGGACTTATCGCCCCCATGATGCGAAAAATCAGCACGATGACCGCTTTGCCTAAAGAGTCTGGCTCACCAACAGCCAGCTCAATTTGCGGCAACTGATCGCGTATGCTTAATTGCACGATCATCTCTTGCAAAGGCGCAATTAAGGCAGAAACCGCTGGCACTAAGACTTCGCAAGAATTCATATCGGCCACATAACGTGTGGCTTTTTCGTTAAAGCCCACTAGCACGCGCTCTTTTTTCTGTACATATTTAACGCTTAAGCGCGCTTTGTGACGATAGCCCCAACTTGGTCCATAAAGCGGCGGCAATATATTGTGTGCTTTTACTTTACCAATATGCCATAAATCATTTTCTAACAAGCGCTGTTTTGCTGCCACTTGTGCGTTCACGTCCAAATGCTGCAATTTGCAACCGCCACACAAACCAAAGTGCGGGCACTTTGGGGTAACGCGTTGATTGGATTGCCTTAAAACCTCAATCGTATTCGCCACTTCATAGCTTGACTTAATCAGTTGTGCTTGATAAGTCACTTTCTCGTTAGGGAGCGCGCCATCAATAAAAATGGTTTTACCTGCAACATGCGCAACGCCACGCCCTTCTTGATCTAGCGACTCAATGGTGGCATTTAAAATTGGGTTATCGGCAGGATTCTGACGGGATTTTTGTCGGTTTCTTCTCATGGCCGCTATTTTAACTTAAGCTTTACTGCATCTGGCTTTAATACGCTAAAATAGTAAAAAATTGTATTTAACTGGAAATGACTCACAATGAAATTGACGCGTTTAATCACTTTATCGCTTTGCTTAACCTTTGGCATTAATGTACAAATCACTTTTGCCGACGAGATAATCGCAAAAAAATCTGCACAAGGCATTAAGTTTATAACGGGCGGCATTAGCGAAGATGAAGTCAGCGCACTTAAACCCTACATCAAAAAATTTAATCTGCGCTTAATATTCTCTGAAGGCACCAGTGGACGCTCAGCAACGCCTGTGAACGTGAATATTTATGATGTAGATAGCAAATTAGTGTTTAGAGTAGCTGGTGCGCAACCGCAATTATTGGTCGATTTACCAGCAGGCACTTACACCGTTTTAGCGAGCTATAATGGCGAAAAACAACGCCATAAATTTGAGCTTGGCACAGATGAATACAAAAAAATCATCCTCAATTGGAAAAACTTAGTGGATGAAGATATGCCGATGGATGGCGATGGCAATTAATGCACGTTGCTCGCGGCGTTCGATTTGTTCCAGCCGTCAATACCCGCTTTTAACACAGTCGCTTTTTTATACCCTGCAGTAAGCGCGCGCTCCGCTGCCGCATGCGAGGCTTGGCAATAACTGTTGTAGCAATAAAAAACCAAGGTGGAATTTTTATCTTTTGGTAACTCGCTAATCGCGTATTGATTATAAGAGCTTAATAAAATAGCGCCTGGTATTGTACCTGCAGATTTACGCGCATCTTCATTATTAGCATCTAAAATAACCACATTTGCAGCCTTGGTTTGCACATATTGCTGCACTTCTTTGATTGAAACTTCCTTAATAGAATCAATCGCATACGCTTGATTTGCAAGCGTTAAAAACATCAAGTTGATGATCGTAAAAACGTTTTTCATTATCGATTCCTTTAAAAGAAGATTTAACAAATAATATGACTTAAAAGCACTCTAAAAGTTGCACGTTTAATATTTCCAAGCAGCTAAAAACTCTTTCCAATGATTATCTGAATATCCACTCAAAGTTTCGCGCACTAATTTAATTTCAGCTTCATATTCGCTCAAATTTAAATGCCCGCGCATCAACTGAAAACGCAAAAACACCAAATGCGTGTTCGCCACATCGGTTTCGCAATAATTGCGAATTACCTTAATTTCACCCGCTTGGTAAGCGCTCCAGACCTTACTGCCATCCATGCCCAACTTACCAGGAAAGCCACATAACTGCGCAATATCATCCAGCGGTGCATTGGCGCGCGCGTTATACATGGCGAGCACATCCATTAAATCGAGATGCCGCATATGGTAACGGCTAATGTAATTATTCCATTTAAAATCTTTGTCATCCTCGCCCAAATCCCAGTAGCGTGGCGCTTGCACTTTATTAATCATGGCGCGGTAGTGAAGCACTGGCAAATCAAAACCGCTGCCGTTCCAACTAATAATTTGCGGCGTATATTTTTCTATCCCATCAAAAAAGCGTTGAATAATTTCCGTTTCAGATGATTCAACATCACCAAGTGTCCATACTTTAAAAGCGTTTCCCTCGCGTAGCGCACATGAAATCGCACAAATTTTATGTTGCTGTAATGGCAAAAAATCACTGCCATTATGTTGACGGCGCAAATGAAATGCAATATTAGCAACGTCATTATCAGTCGCGCTGGCAGGAACATCTAATAAGGCACGCAGACCAGTCGTATCAGGTATAGTTTCGATGTCAAAAACTAAGGTTGGTATCATGCCAAAAGCATACACGATTGGGCATAAAATGGGCAACAACAAGTTAATCTTAAGTAATTAAGATTATTTATTTTTCCTCATTAATAACTTGTAGTTTCAAGAGAAAATATTTTGTCTATTGAGTCACTATGTAACACAAATAGATAACTTAACTTGTTCAAAATATAAGTAAGCGCTAATTTAACCACGGATTACACTTGACAAGTATTTATCATATGAGTGTTAATCTTACTGAACGTGCGTATCAATGGAGCGTATTAAGCAAGAAAGTTATAACCTTGAATATTTCAGCCATCTACGATGCTTATAGACAACCAATTTGGCTGTTAGAATTAAAATTAGGATTTAAATAATACCTATGTAAACATCCGATTGCTTAAAAGTCGGTTTGATTTAAAAACTATCTAGCGGGATAGTTACAATGATTTACTTTAGGTAGCTTTCTTGTTTCACTATGATGTGCACACGTTAACCCTACGTTGAGCGAGTAAAATCGCTATGTAACACCAATATACAGAGCCTCATAAGTTCTTACATAAAAAACTTTATGTGAAATGTTTTAAGATAATTCTGCTATATGCAAGTTTGCTAATTTTAATCGTGTAGGACTTTCAAGAGTTTGACTTGTTTGCCCTTCAGATTCTGCCTTGTGTATCAGTATTGGGCTAAGCATTTCGCCATCTTTGAACACTATTATGGCGTAGCGTATTGTCTCACCTGCTTGTAATGGTGTAAATTTGCCAATCCCAAATGTTGAGTTTTTAATGACTTGCCAAGCTCCACGTGGCTCAAGGTATTCTGGTTTAGAAAAGTGGTGTCTGATTTGCTCGGTCGTCATGCTATTCAGCGCATAATCTATATTGCCTGATAAAAGCGACCAGCTCATTTCGTCTTCATCGCCGGCGCACTCTAACTGATACAAATACCAATCATCTTGATACACAAGCTGGAATACGCTGTGGATAGTCTGTGTGTGTGAATTTAAGGCATAGTAAATACCTTGGTCATCTAAGGTAATCGCCTTGCCAATGGCAGGAAAATGAATGACATTACTTGCGACATTGCTCGAAACGTGATGCGGCATCTGTACACCCCTTTACTTTTCATAACTCTTTTGAAGTTAATTAAAGTGTATGCCAAGCGATGCTAAATTAAAGCTAATAATAAGACAGGTTTAATGGGTCATTTCTTCAACTATTTTTGCTATCAACTATTTCTTTACCCAAGCCCCTGCATTTTGATAAAACCAGCCACTTTGTGCTTTATCTATCCAACGAGCTGCAAAGGTATTTTGCACATCGCCCTGCCATTCTGGATGGCCGTTACCTGTTGCGATTTCTTTATATAGTTTTGCACGGTCTGCATTTTCTGCTGAAACTAGACCATTTAAACCACCACGGTCTTTTAGCGGTACGGCACTGGCGTCTTTTACCGCAATCAAACCATCTTGTGTGAGCCCAATCGCGCCACTTGCATAAAACGGGCTCAATTGATTATGACGCTTTTGCATGCTGGCTTTGATGGCAGAAATGGCGGGCGTATTCACCTCTAAATCTGCTGCTGCGTTAGCCCAACTGTTCGCCAATATCATGCTGGCAAAAACAAAACTTAATAATAATTTTTTCATCACATGCATCCTTTTATTTAGCTGGCACTTCTACAGGTGCTTCTACTGGTTTTTCTGAAGGCGCGACTGTTGGATTATCGACTGGTACTTTTTTACCATCTTTTAATTGCCACACTTCATCAATTATTTTATCTGCTGCTTTTTCAGCCGCCGCCGCAGGAAAGTAAATATTAATCGTCACACAAGCTGCCAAACTTGTTGCTAATATAAGTAACCCAATGTTTTTATACATGTTTAATCCTCTTTTTGCTTTAATATCTATTTTTATTTTACTATCATCTTAGTATTGGTATCGGTAATGCGTTTTATCCGCGCAATTAAATCCGCTAAACTCACGTACTCGGTATAGCCGTTTACATTCACAGATGGAGCGCCTTTACCTTTAACGATGACATACCCCTTTGCCGTTGACCCAGATTGTTTTGAGTCAGGCTGTAAAGACTCTACGCCACCCATTTTGCACACATCTAGCCGCAATTGGCAGCTAATGCCTATCTTTTCGTAATTAAACTCTTTAAAAAACCGCAAAAATGTACGTTGCAAGGCAGCAGCTGTGCCCTCACCACCAAACGCAGTAATGTTTTCTACAGCGCGTTGCGATACCTTTTTAA
>JAIYEJ010000006.1 GCA_027487055.1 Methylotenera sp.
AAATATTTCAGAAATCATTAACAAAATATAAAGCCACAAAAAAATATTAAAACTTTTATGAATCTGTTTTTCTTTATTTTGTATCTCCGTTAATTTAACTTTATTGAGATTTAGATTAGCACGGTAAGTAAGTAGCAGGTAACGCCATATAGCAGTTACAATCAAAAGTTTGAATTTTAATGACCGCTTTTTACTGTCTGTTAAACAGCCGTTGAGGGTTGAATCAGGTTCTACTTCAGTGCAAGAAGTGAGCGTCGATCAGTTTGGGTTGCCTATTTACGCAAACAGAAAACTAGGACTGGAGCCAGATGGCCGTGAGATAACAATCAATTCCACGTATTCAATGAATCCATCAAGAAACGAAACAATTAGTTTTACTGCAACATAATCTAAAGATTTAATGAATATCGCAGGTCAAAATAATGCAAGCGCTTCAGTTTTTTATTCTCTAAAGTTTTAATAAATGTCAGTGCTTTGGGTTGTGAGTCTAAGGTGTCGGAAGCTGACTAGTGTCACGTAGAATGTTAATTAATTGATTTATGCGTAATTAAAAAATTTTTTCAAATTTATTTTTTATGTATAAGCTAGTGCCCTTTATTGGACATAATTACACAAGAATTACACAAAAGAAAAAGGACTTAGATTTCTCAAAGTCCTTCTATTATGATGCTTAACTACTTGCAAAGGATTCTGTTTATGGCGGTTTCCCACCTCCCTGAACTATGCCTTCACCTTATCAATGTAAAGCAATACCGTTAAGCTTGCTTTGCACTACGACGTTTTGCAGATGCACCAATTAGACCCAAGCCTGCTAATAACATAGCATAGGTTTCAGGTTCTGGAACCGGACTTGTTGCGAAACTCACAGAGTAGTTACTTATGGTGGTTGAGGTGCCAACGGTACTCAACGTAAAATTCGCCGCTGTATTTGCGAATACGCCCTGAGTGTCACGCAGAATGCCCGAGCCTGCGAGGGTGAGGCTTGCTTGGCCGTTCATGCCCTTTGTTGCAGAAACGAGATCGAACTGGAAGCGGTTAGCAGGCTGCCCGGCACCATTAAATCCAAAGCCAAAGAAATTCGTAATCGTACCGTTGGTAATCACGCCGCCCGTACCGATGTTCAAAGCTGTACCATTCTGGTAGACAAAATATGACGATGTTGTAGGTTGTGAAGCTGCACCTAGCTGCCATATACCGTTGGCAAAATAGAAATCGTTCGTCAATCCGTTGGAAGTTGTTGCCAATCCGACGGTGTTGATATCTTGACCAATGAGGCCTGTTCCCGCACTTGCCGCGAAAGAGAAACTGGTTGCATTGGTGAGGCTAGATCCAGTGTAGGAAGCACTTACGCCAAAAGGAATAAATCCCAATGTTCCATTAATTTGGGGTAGCGCTTGAGCAAATGCTGGTGCAAGAGCTGAAGCAAGCAAGATTAAGCAAAAAAATCGTTTGAAATTCATAACAACTCCCTAAAGCGTTACACAAGCGTAGTAAATTACACAACCATAATTTATCTTGTTTAGGTTACGTGTGGAAATTGAAGACTAGTCCATACGGACTAGTAGAATTTCTCCAAGCCAATTTTTCAGATGGTTTATGTCTTTTCTCAATAATAATACTCACAAAATATCAAAATAGAACCTCTATAATCCTTAAAGATACTTTGAAGTAAATATATTTTCTATCGAGGACAAATAGCTAGCTTTAGCCTTTTAATAATTGTGCATATTTTGCGCGAATTTTGGCGGCTTTAGGCGCGGCCACCGCCAAGCAATATGGATTGCTGGGGTTTTTAGCAAAGTAATATTGGTGGTAATCCTCAGCGGGGTAAAACGTGGCATTTGGGTTTAACTCAGTCACTATCGGCGCGCCGTAGACTTGCGCGTCTTCAAAAGATTTAATCATCGTTTTTGCGGCTTGGTGCTGCGCTTCATCTTGGTAAAAAATGGCAGAGCGATATTGCGTACCCACATCGTTACCTTGGCGATTTGGCGTGGTGGGGTCGTGGCTCACCAAAAATACCTCTAGCAGCGTTTCAAATCTCACCATATCCGCATCAAACGTAATTCTAATGCCCTCCGCATGGCCTGTATCACCATTGCAAATATCTTTGTAGGTTGGGTTTAGTGTGTGCCCACCAATATAGCCAGATTCAACCTGATAAACACCTTTTAGTTGGCTAAACACGGGCTCGGTGCACCAAAAACAACCGCCTGCAAAAATCGCAACTTGCATAAATATCTCCTAAAACTTTATTGAAAATGCGCTTACACGCATTGTAGATTAGGTTTACAATTTACCTAGTAGTTCTAATAAATACAAAGGATAAAAGATGAATCGTTACAAACTATTAATCCTTACAGTATTTTTAAGTTTAATTGTTCCCATAGCGCCCAAAGCCTATGCAAACCCGCCCCCTTGGGCACCAGCACACGGCTGGCGCAAAAAGAACGACCCTTATTATATGGGATACTCTGGCAAAAGATGGGGGCGAGATTATGGCATTATCAGCGGTGAATGTAACTGGCAAGCCGTTGGCACCGTTGTGGGAGGCGTTTTAGGCAGCGTTGTTGGCGCAAAAGTCAGCAAGCCAGAAGACCGCGCCATAGGCGTGCTATTGGGTGGCGTGATCGGCGCAGTCATCGGCAACCGTGTTGGTAAATCGATTGATGATAATGATAGAGGTTGCATAGGCCACGCCTTAGAACTTGCGCATGATAGACAAACCGTGCGCTGGACTAACCCTGATACTAGAGTAACTTATCGTGTGACGCCACTTTCTGGATTTACCCAAAACGGCCACAAATGTAGAGAATATATGCTATACGCAAGTGGCAATGGCAACGACGAATCCTCACATGAAAAAGCCTGCTTGGTTAGTCGCGGCTCATGGAAACCACTTTAATTTGGTTCATATCAATTGCTAAATGCGCTTTATGTAGACTTTAACCCCTACTTTACTTCAATGGCATAAATAGAATCTATTTTAATGCATACATATTTGTTGAGTTTTATCACATAACCGATATGGTGGTCGAGGAAGACTAAGTGACTTATTTAACTAGTTTCAATAAACTAACTAATCCTAATAGCTTAACTTGTCCCAGCAACAACGTTTAAGCAGATCTTCTTCCCGACCACGGCTTAATTGGTCGTCACGAGCACCGCGACTTAAAGTATCATCAAATTTGCCACGCTCAAGCATGTCATTATCTTTACCACGGGCTAAATTATCATCATCCTTACCACGGGCAAGACTAGTATCTTCTTTACCTTTTTGTAAAAGAGTATCCTCACGACCACGCGTAAGTGTATCTTCAGGTCCGCCCCGATTTAATTGTGAATCTGGTTTACCGCGTTGCAACAAACAAGCATCTTTGCCCTTTTCAAGCCTCACGTCGTCTTTACCACGTGTAAGTGCATCATCTGGCTTGCCACGTTTTAATTGAGCATCTTCCATGCCACGCTCTAGTGGCGGCGTGTAACAAGCATCGCCATTATTGCTGGCAGCAACAATATCGCCTTCAGCCGCCAAAGCAACATTCGTTAATATTAAAGCAAAAATACATGCAATCAATTGTTTCATTGAGCTTAACTCTTAAAAACCAATGACTTACTATACAACGATTGAAATACAAATAACAACTGTTTTTTATGTCCCACAAACAACAAAGCCCTCACATGGAGGGCTTTGTTGTTTTAAATAAATAGCTTGAGGATGACCTACTTTCGCATGCGAAGAGCATACTATCATTGGCGCTGGATCGTTTCACGGCCCTGTTCGAGATGGGAAGGGG
>JAIYEJ010000177.1 GCA_027487055.1 Methylotenera sp.
GCTGCTGGTGGTTATGCTGAACTAACAAAATACAACGCTGCTCCTGGCGGCGGTGCATTGAATGTATTTGCGCTGTAATTTAACTTGTTAGATAAGTGTAAATTATAATTACAACAAACTGAATGTCGTTAATTTATACACCCTGTTTCGGCAGGGTGTTTTTTATTTCTAATAACGCACTCTATATTTTTAAAAAAATTTTAACCAAGTTGGCTGTTTCTATTCAGCCAATAATGCAATCATTCAGCCAGCGAGTATTGTTAAGTTAATAAAAAACCTATAACAATCATTGTCTTAAGTCGAATTTCAATATGGCATGAATATCGCTAATCTAAACCAGCATTAGGAGATTTTCCTGTATGAATTAGGGATTATTGCCCATTAAATTTGACATAATTAATAATAAATATAATGAATTTAAAGCTTAGAATTAATTTAATTATCACTTTGTTGTTAGGCTTAGTCATGCTGCTTGGTATGGCAATGATGATAGAAAATGCGCGAAAAGATGTGCGTGCAGAAGTAGAATCAACCACCGTATTGGCGTTGCATTTGTTAGACGCTCAAATGAAGCACTATACTTCAGTAAGCGATTGGAATAATGTTGCCGCAATTAACGAACCACCCATATTTAGGCTACAAAGTTTAGATAATGTACGCCATTTAAAAATTGAATTTTTTGATGTATGGGGTAGGTTAAGAGATAGTAACCGTGCTACCACTAGCCCTGTCGCCGAAGCACCACCACGTTGGTTTGCTCGCTTAATGAGTAAAGTTTCTTTGTCGTTAAAGCCAATGCATCGTCCAATTATCATCAACAGCCGCCTGTTGGGTGAGCTAGTCATTACGCCAGACCCGTCTTACGAAATTGCAGAAATTTGGCACGATACTTTTGGCTTAATCGGTTTGGGTGTTTTGTTTTTTATTTTAGTGAATGGTTTGGTTTATTGGGCGGTTAATAGTGCTTTACGCCCATTGTCTAAAATTTTTAATGCGCTAACTGAGTTAGAAATGGGCAATCTAGCTGCGCGATTACCAATGTTTTCTTTGCCTGAACTATCTCGCATCAGTCATAAATTTAACGCAATGGCAGAAACGCTGCAAAATAGCATTTCTAATAATCATCGATTATCACAACAACTTATTCGCTTGCAAGAAGATGAGCGCAAACATTTAGCGCACGATTTACATGATGAGATAGGTCAGCACTTAACCGCAATTAATATAGATGCGGGGGCAATATTAAAAGCAAACAATCTAAATTCTGCCCATGCAAGTGCCATGGCGATTACCCAAATTGCAACTCAAATGATGGAGATTGTGCGAGAAATGTTACATCGATTAAGACCAGCATCTTTAGAGGAAATGGGATTGAGAGCTGCATTGTTTGAGTTGATTGATGCTTGGCGGGAGCGCAATCGAGGCGTAAACACAAGCATTACAATCACTGATCAGTTAGCAGAAATTCACGAAACAGTTGGCATCACCGCTTACCGCGTCGTACAAGAGTGCTTAACGAATATATCAAAACATGCAAATACAAGATTTGTGATTATCAAAGTAGAGGCGATTCAAGACTATATAAAAATATTGGTTGAAGACCACGGGCGAGGCTTTCAGCAAGATAACAATTCGACAGGTTTGGGTTTGGCTGGAATGAAAGAGCGTGTAGAGGGGTTAGGTGGGTTATTTGATTTGATTTCGGAACAAGGTGTGGGCACTAAAGTTAATGTGCGCTTGCCGATTAATTTTCAAGCGCATTAATTTTCACTCATATTAATTTTAAGGTCATGTAATGTCAGCAAAAACACGAGTAATATTAGTCGATGACCATAATGTTGTTCGCTCAGGTTTGCGGCGCTTACTAGAAATGGGTGGCGATATTGATGTAGTAGCGGAGGCCAACAGTGGTGAGCAAGCATCAACAGTCTACAGCGCATTTAAATCAGATGTATTGGTGATGGATTTATCTATGCCAGGGATTGGTGGCTTAGAAGCCTTAAGGCGAATACTACTCACATACCCCACAGCTAAAATTGTGATATTTACGATGCATGAAAGCATTGCCTTTGCTACAAGGGCTTTGGCCGCGGGAGCTTGTGGTTATGTTGCTAAATCAAGCTTAGCAGATGATTTGTTGTTAGCTGTGCGTGAAGTTGCTGCAGGCAAAACCTATATCAGCGCGAACATTGCACAAAAACTTGCTTTGCAATCAATCAATGGTGAGCAAGATCCCATACTTAATTTATCTACACGCGAGTTTGATGTATTTAAACTACTTGCAGAAGGTAAGTCCATTGAAGAAATCGCGTTAAATTTAAATATCAGCCAAAAAACGGCGGCAAACTACCAAACCATACTCAAACAAAAATTGGGCATTTCAAACGCGGTAGAACTTGTACGTTTGGCAATTCATTATGGTGTGATTTTGGATTAAGTTTTAAACCAATTAGATAAACATGCCGTGTATACTGAGAAAATAGATGCTCTGAGAGGCAACATCCATGAGGGTTGCAGGCATGCATGTGAATGCTTTAATCTAAGGGCTGATGATTTAAGAATCTGCAGATCTCGCAATATCGCGCAACATATCAATATAAAGGTTCTCCACCTTGTCGCGCGCCCAAGGCGTTTTGCGCAAAAATTTTAAGCTAGATTTAATACTCGGGTCATGCCTAAAACAATTCACAGATATGCGCTGCGCTAACTCATCCCAGCCAAAATGCGCATGAAGCGCCGTCATAATGGCTTCAAGCGTAACGCCGTGCAATGGATTTTTAGGTTGTGCGGGCGGATAAGTGGTTGTCATATTTGATATTTTAACGCTCTAATCACATTAGGCTTGCCAGACGCCAAAACCCGCACTACGCAAATCAATGCCAATTTCAATTTCCATGGCAACCGCTTCGTCATAAGTCATGGGGTTAAACCCTTCATACAAATCTGGTAGTAGGTGTAGGCCATACTGCAACACATAGCGGTTAGATTGAATGCCCGCCTTATGCTTATCAAAGCGCACATCGGGGTCTAAACCTGTCATGCCAACATATACGCAGGGCTTGCCAGTGATGTAGTTTGGGTTACATTTTTTAAACTTAGCCTCAAAAAGCACGTCTTTGGATAGCTCAATCACATACACATTGTGATGCTTAGTGCCGGCCATGCAAATCTAAAACGCATCCTCGTTTGGTTCATAAGCATCGCGTAGCGCAGCGTTAATAGCATCTAAATCATCGCCTAAGGGCTTATTTTTACCAAGATGTGCTTGCAAAATAGACTTATCTGTAGATTTCTCAGTAAGTTTAGCAACTGCTTGCACAGGCGCCGCATTGGCAGCAGTAGTCATCCACTTTTCAAAAGGCGCAGCATCCACGCCCTGAGGCACATACCAATGCTTAGCCTCAGCATTCCAACGCGCACCCAACGATTTAGCTTGGTCTTTCTCGTTAAAAGGTACTTTTAGATTTATGTTGGTTGTTGCGATCATGGCTGTCCTGATATTTTGGTTTGGTAAAAAAATTTGAATTATATAACAGTATTTACAAGTGCTAAAAACAGATGGTCTGGACGACAATATATATGAGGGTTTCAGGTCTGCATGGGAATGCTTTAGTCCAGTAATGGGTGATTTGGAATTTCTAGGGCGTACCAGCTTGCGGTACGCCAAATGAAATTTATGTGTCCGACTTTCGGCGGATTGCTTTGCGAGTCCGTCCTACCAAATCTATTAATAAACCTGACCGTGGTCGCCCACATTCACCAAAATAATTTCTTTTTCGGTGATAATCATTTCTAAAGTAATGCGATATTTCAGGTTAATCGATACGCTGTAAAGCCCATCTAGTTTGCCTTTTAGGGCATGTAAGCGTAGCGAGGTATGATATGGGTTTGCTTCTAACAATTGTAAGGTTTTGGAGTATTGATTTTCTATATCTGGGTGGTTTTTAATAAATTTGGCGGCTTTACGAGTGTATTGCTCGGTGAAAATTAACTGCCAGTTCATACCACTTGCTTGTTAATTTCTTTGATTCTTTGAATGTGTTGAGCAACAGTTTCTTTTATAAATCGGCCAGCATCTAAATCGGCTTTAGATTCCGCCAAGGCTGCTTCTAATTCGCACTCGCGTAAATGCTGATATTGCGCATTGCTCATCACCACATACTTCACTTGACCGCGCACCGTTACTGGTGCCTCTAGCTGCACTAACAGGGCATCTTCAATGGCTTTTACGCCTTTGGTTTTTAAATCATTTGCAGAAATTTCACTCATCAAATCACCTCATTAATCGTGCTGTTTATAGTATTATACATAATTTGAATTAAAATTCAAATGTCTTAAACAAAACCAATAAATTCCTTCCTTCGTGGGAATGCTGAGCCAGGGGAATTTTGCCAGCCTCGCCTAAGGGCGATTTTGCCATCTTTCGCCATGTCATACCGACGTAAGTCGGTATCCAGTTTCCTTAACGTCGCTGGATTCCCTGTCAAGCACGGAATGACGGTGAATGGCGTCTTGAGAACTTAAAGGTCTTGTCCGTGGAATATATGCAATAACATCATTATTCACACGCCATATCCCTTGTGGGAATAAAAAAACCACCTTGCGGTGGCTTGTAATTTATATTTTTGTTATCACTTATTGTGAAAAGTTTGGCGTCCCCACGGGGATTCGAACCCCGGTCGCCTCCGTGAAAGGGAGGTGTCCTAGGCCTCTAGACGATGGGGACCTTGGAATTTAAACCGATACTGCTTTCTACTTAACACAGTGTATATTTTACACCATTTACAACTTTTTCTGAACCGAAAATATCTAATTACACAACAAATTTGGTGGAGGTAAGCGGGATCGAACCGCTGACCTCTTGCATGCCATGCAAGCGCTCTCCCA
>JAIYEJ010000355.1 GCA_027487055.1 Methylotenera sp.
GATCATCGCCTTCATCACCACCGCATGCACTTAACATGCCAAGCATGAGTGAAATTAAAAATAATTTACAATCAATTTTATATAAAAATTTAAGCATCATTTTTTTATCTCAACTGCTTTTTTGGCGGCCACTTCAGAAGAATCCAAGTAACGATAAGTTTTTGCTACCGCCTCCATAATGAGCACACTGTCTTTTTGATCTTTATTTAAAGGTGCGATAGAAATATCATTCAAAGTAACAATTCTAGATAGCTTTGAAATATCGGTCGCAAATGCGCCTATATCATGATAATTACCTTTAATCTTGATTTGAATTGGCATTTCAGCATAAAAATCTGCTACCACTTCTTGGCCAGGTTTGAACAATTCAAACTCTAGACCACGTCCGAGTCCAGCTTGGTTAATATCCGTTAACAAACCATCCATTTGTGATTTATCTGGTAATTGTTTTAATAGTGCTCCAAAGGTTTTTTCAATATCGATCATTTGTTGCTTATACGCCTCAACTTTAACCGCCTGTGCTTTTTTTGTTAAAAAAGTTTGACGCAAATCTTGTTCTTTAGCTTTTGCCTGTTCCAACTCATCAATTTCAGGACTCCATAGCAAAAAATATCCCAAAACTATTAAAACCAGTGACAACGCTCCTAATAGAACAAACTTAACAGACATTGGCAAGCTGCCAACATTTTTAAAATCTATATTATTAAAATCATCTAGTTTCATATATTAGGCTCCCGCTTTTTTATTAGTGGGCGCGACTTCGCCTTTTTGTGCTTTTAAATTTACGGTCAGCGTAAAATCATTCACTCTTATACCATTTAGCGTAAAAGATTTAATTTCTAACAGATTTGGCAACTCCATCCAGTTTGAAACACTAAGATTTCTAACTAAGGTTGCGACTCGTGCGTTAGTATCTGCCACACCTTCTAATGTAATTAAGTTACCACTTTGTTTAATACTTTTTAGATATAGCCCTTCAGGTAATTGGCGCGTCAACTCATCTAAAATAACAACTGATTGACTGCGATTAGTTTGCAAGTTTTCAACAATCTGTTTGCGCTCTAAAACATTATTAATCTGATCTTTCAAGTCTTTAATGTCTGCAATTTCTCTATCTAATGCTGTAATTGCTATTTCTAGTCGGTTGTTTCTTTCTAATTGTGTTGCCTTCTGCGCGCCAAGTATTGTCCATCCAAAAAACACAATAGCACCTGCTGCAACCGCGGCCATTAATGCCATCAAGCCAAACTGGCGCTGCCTTTCAGCACGCTTTAGTTGACGATGAGGTAGTAAATTAATCCGCATCATAATTAATCCACCCCACGCATTGCTAATCCACAAGCAATCATTAACGCCGGCGCATCTATTGATACTTGTTGTTGTTTGATTTTAGAACTGAGAGACATCGATTGAAAAGGATTAGCCACAATTGTGTTCACTTGAGTACGGTCTTGAACCATGACGTCGATTGTAGCAATTCCTGCGCAACCCCCAGCCAAAACGATATGATCAGCACGATTATATTGTGTCGAGCTTGTAAAGAATTGTAATGCGCGTGCAACTTCAGTTGATAAAGATTGCATAAAGGGTTGCAAAACTTCAATTTCGTAACTATCTGGCAATCCGCCCTTGCGCTTTGCAATCTCTGCCTCTTCAATTGACAATCCAAAGCGACGTTGAATTTCTTGGGTCAACTGCGCACCACCAAAAGCTTGCTCACGTGTATATACAGATACATTGTCATGCAACACATTAATATGCATCATCACTGCGCCAATATCCACAATCATAACTGTTTGATCTTTACCACCATTCGGTAGTTGAGCTGCTGTCATTGTATATGCAGCTTCAGTCGCATATGCATCTACATCCATCACCGTCACCTTAAGTCCAGCATCTTCAGCCGCTGCTATACGGTCTTCAATTTTTTCTTTACGTGCTGCGGCTATCAACACTTCCACCTCATCAGCATTATTAGGCGCCGGACCGATTACTTGAAAGTCTATGTTAACTTCTTCTAATGGGAATGGAATGTATTGATTTGCTTCCGCTTCCACTTGAGTTTCCATCTCAGTTTCGCGTAAATCTGCAGACATCAATACTTTTTTAGTGATTACTGCAGCTGATGGTAGCGCCAATGCTGCACGCTTTTCTCTAGTTCCCAACAGTTTCCATGCCAGTTTTACCGCATCAGAAACCTGCTCTAAGCCTGTAATATTGCCATCAACGATTGCATCTTTTGGAATCGCTGCAATTGAATATCCTTCCAAACGATAGCCTCCCTTACCGTGAGCAGAGAGCTCCACCATTTTTACGGCAGAAGTACTGATATCAACCCCGATGAGAGGTGGTGTACTTTCGTTAAAAAAATCGAATTTCAAATTAAAATTCTCTTTCTATATTCATTGGGTTACGCGTGATAGTGATAATTTACATTAAATCCTAGCAACAACTTATCGCCCTGTAAAGCAAATTATTATTTTAAATTTGTTAAAACGCTATAATTAGACTATATGTATCATTTTTAATACAGTCTTTATAATCATATTTAATGATGGGTTATTTCTTTATAATTATTTTTTATTGCTTGTTTTAGATTTAGGTTTTGGTTATTTAGCATAAGCTTATATACTGTCAACAATGCAATTAAGTAAGCACAATTTCGTTAAAGCTCGTTTATGATTCCAAAAAAGTGGTGGCAATTCCTCATCCTATTTTTCATTGTTGGCGGACTAACGTTGACTGCATTGACGGCGCTGGCCGTCACAATTATTTACCCCACATTACCTTCGCTTGATGCGCTGACTAACTACAAACCCAAACTGCCATTGCGCGTGTATTCTGCTGATGGCTATTTAATCAGTGAGTTTGGCGAAGAGCGGCGCGCGTTTATCAAAATTGATAAAGTGCCAAAAAATCTTAAAGATGCGGTGTTAGCGATTGAGGACAGACGTTTTTATCAACACAATGGAATTGACACTACTGGTGTGATGCGCGCCATCAAAAATAACCTCACCGGCAAAAGTCATGAAGGTGCAAGTACAATTACCATGCAAGTAGCCAAAAACTTTTTCACCCTTCCTGGTGGTAAGCGCACCATGGTGACCAAAGTAAAAGAAGCGCTTCTTGCCATTAAGATTGAAAAAGCTTTATCTAAAGACCAAATTCTCGAGCTATATCTTAACCAGATTTATTTGGGTCAACGTTCATATGGCTTTGCTGCTGCCTCGCAAGTGTACTACGGCAAGTCGCTTGGCAAACTTACGCTTGCAGAGTCTGCATTACTTGCTGGCCTGCCCAAGGCACCTAGTGGTTACAACCCTTACATTAACCCAACGCGGGCTATCGCTAGGCAGCACGAAGTTTTACGCGACATGAAACGTTATGGTTTTATTAATGAAGATCAATTTAATATAGCCATGAAGCAGAAATTAAAATTCAAGGCTTCCAAATTATCGCGGGATTTAGACGCTGACTATGTTGCTGAAATTGTGCGGCAAGCTTTATTCGAGCAATATCAAGAGGGTATTTATAGTAGTGGCCTCAAAGTTTACACCACAATTTACAAAGCGAATCAAGAGGCAGCCAACAGCGCAGTGCTTAAGGGAATACTTGATTATCAACGCCGACAAGGTTATCAAAAGCCAGAGAAAAACATTGATTTAAGCAATTTTTCTTCCACCAATCTTGAAGAAAGTATGCAAACGCAATTAAACGATATTGAAGATTATGGAGGCTTCATCCCAGCAATTGTCACAGGAGTATCGGCTAAAGCAGTTCATGTATTTAGTAAAAAAGGTGAAAAACTTGAAATCAGTGGTATTGGCCTAAGTTTACTGCAAAAAAATCTGGCAGATAAAGACCTTAACAAACACAAAATAAAACCTGGCTCTGTTGTTCGCATCATTAAAAGTCAAAATACTTGGCATATTGTTGAGTTACCAAAAGTGGAGTCTGCACTCATTGCACTTAACCCAGAAAATGGCGCAATTACAGCGCTTGTTGGTGGGTTTGATTACAAAAAAAATAAATTTAATCATGTAACGCAAGCAAAACGTCAGCCTGGTTCGAGCTTTAAACCATTTGTATATTCTGCAGCGCTTGAAAAAGGTTTTACCCCTGCAAGCGTTATCGAAGATGAGCCAATTATGATTTCTGCCGAGGAAAATGGCAGCAATAAATCTTGGGAGCCAAAAAACTTTGATGGCCAATTCGATGGCCCAATCAGAATGCGCAAAGCGCTTACTAAATCTAAAAACATGGTTTCAATTCGAATATTGCAAAGTATTGGCGCGCGCTATGCACAAGATTACATCACCAAATTTGGTTTTGCGCGTAAAGACCATCCCGCCTACTTAACCATGGCATTAGGTGCGGGGCAATCAACCCCATGGGCAATTGCAAATGGTTACGCTGTATTTGCGAATGGTGGCTACCGTGTGACACCTCACATCATCAGCAAAATCACAGATAGCGATGGTAAAGTATTACAAAAACTACATTATCCAAAAGCAGGTGTCGATGCACCTAGAGTCATTGACAACCGCAATGCATTTTTAATGACATCAATGATGCGTGATGTTGTACTAAGAGGCACCGCGACAAAAGCTAAAATTTTGGGCAGACAAGACTTAGCAGGTAAAACAGGCACAA
>JAIYEJ010000301.1 GCA_027487055.1 Methylotenera sp.
ACTTAGCCTCATTCGGCAAGACGTGCCGCCCAGATTCGTACTCTACTTGGTTGGCTTGCTTTACAAATAACAACGCTTCGGTTGGGTAGCCTAAATGTTTGGCCCGTGATATGAGTTCTTGCTTAATCGGGTAGGTGAGTTGCGGTGTGCGCGAAAGTATCCATAAAAACTCCACGCCACCACTTACCAGAGCATAGTTGTAATATGGTTTATCTAGCTCGATAATATTGTAGGCGCCATAAAACGGCCCAAAAAATGAGACTTTGAGCCTGCCAGTGCGCGACCCATCTGGATTGGGTGGGTCTAGAAATAAGGCTTTGCCTGTTACCTCGCTCCATTCTTTTTTCTCGGTATGGTAACCGCGGTTAATCACTTTGATGCTGCCATCTTCGTTTAGGCTGTAATTGGCGGTGACTTGCTCTAGGCTTTTTTCAAAGCGATTATCAAGCCGCGCAATTTCATACCAAGTACCTAAATATTGGTTGGCATCTACACTTTGCACCACCGCTTGTGTTGCGGCGGCTGGCATATCTTTGCTGCAAGCGGTGATTAAAAAAACAATAAAAATCAATAGCTTAAAATTTTTCATCATCATCTTTATAAAATTGAATATTGGTTTAGAGCCTAATTATGCATCAAAATTCAATCTGCTTGATAATAGTTTATTATTGCATTTACGAGTGTAATATTGCCAATAAAATTTAGAGCAACTAAGTCGTTTGAATGAATTAAAAATACGATTAAAACTTCCAAATTTCCCCAGCGAAAAACAATGCCCTGTATCAGTTCTTGGCATCACCATTCTCACTAAGTGCTAAATAATTAAGTTGAATGCGAAAGGCGATCTACTATTATTTGTGATAGCGTTATTCGCCACATGTGGTTTTTTATGAAGTAACTCATTCGGCGGATTACGTAAACTAATATGGCTTACGAGTGCTTATTATTCTTTTTTAGCATTTTTATCATTCGTCATCCAGGCAAAAAGTGAAAAACGCATGACTTCTTCGGGCGACATTTGCACAGGTTGCAGCCAACTACGCGGCACAAACACGGTATAACCGCCAATGTTGTATCCCATCGGTAAAAACACCGCAACACGGTCACCCTGAGTAAAGCCATTAGGCAAGCCTGCTAAGCTTTGCTGCGTTATTAGCCCAACTATTTCAAGATCATGCCCTGGAAGTCTTAGTATGACTGCTTGTTGCGTCTCTTCTTCTTTATGCGGATTAAAATAATCAGCAAAGTTTTTAAGCGATAAATATACACTTTTAACTACGGGTAAATTTGCAAATGGAAACTCTAACATCGCCAGTAATTTGTGTACATGGCGGTTAGAAATAAGGTAACCCAACAGAATGATGCCCACAAGTCCCAATACTAGCCCCATGCCTGGGATGTAGGAATCCCCAAAAAAAGGGCGTATCCACCACATCGAAAACGTCTCTGTCCAGCGCAGAAAGATATAGAGAAAATATACCGTTAGCCCGAGTGGTAATGCAGTAAGCAGACCTCGAAAAAAATATTTATAGAGTTGTTTCATGTTTTGATTGTTTCCATAAAAAACGTAATAAGTAATAATAAAAATTACGACTTTCATCAAAAATCGTTTTGTACATCCTCAATTAAAGCCTATTTTTAAACTGCGATTAGCTTCATCATATCATCTGTACTTAACCATCGCCACTGCCCAACTTTTAAGTCATCTGGCAGAATTAAGTCACCAATCTGAACGCGTTTTAAGCCTTCTACGCGGTTAGAAATAGCGGCAACCATACGTTTGACTTGGTGGTATTTTCCCTCGGCAAGCGTCATGTGAATTGTCCGTTCAGAGATTTGTGTAACGGCTAATGCAGCAATGGTTTCATCTTCATCTATCAATTTAACCCCGCCAAGCAGTGCATTGATATTGGCTTCCACGATAGGGTGTTTGCATAGCACTTCATACACTTTGGATACTTTGTGTTTGGGCGAACTCATTTTATGAATAAATTGCCCGTCATCCGAAATTAAAATCAAGCCAGTGGTGTCTTCATCTAATCTACCGATGCATTGGACGCCTCTTTCGACTAAGGGAAAAGGCAGAAGGCTATAAATGGTGGGGTGGTGTTGTGTTTTGTGTGAGCATTCGTAATTGCTGGGTTTGTGCATCATGAGGTACGATTTTTCTTTGTACTCCCAAGCCTCGCCTTTAACCGTAAACGTTAAATTCTCGAGCTCAAATTCTGTATCGGGGTCGTCACATAGTTCACCATTGACGGTGATTTCTTCGTTGATAATCATAATGCGGCAAAGCTTGCGTGAGCCAAAGCCTTGGTTTTTTAAGATGCGTTCTAAATCTAGTTTTTTTGCCATGCCGAGATTATACAAATAAAAACACCCACAGATGTGGGCGTTTTTAAACCCGCAGTTCAACCTGCGCAGGTATGACGGAACAGAAAGTTTGGTTATTTACCATTAATAAGGTTATACACCTTTGCACCAATCACGCCACCCAAAATCGGCGCAACCCAAAATAACCAAAGTTGTTGCAAATAAATGCCACCAGCAAACACCGCTTGGCTAGTGCTACGCGCTGGGTTGACTGATGTATTAGTCACAGGGATGCTAATCATATGGATGAGCGCTAATGTAAGGCCAATGGCTAAGCCCGCCATTGCAGGGCTAGCAGCTTTATCGGTCGCACCCATAATAATAAATAAAAACACGGCTGTCATCACCACCTCGCAAACAAACGCCGCGTGAAGCGCGTAACCGTGTGGAGAAGCCTCACCATAGCCGTTAGAGGCAAAACCACCCAAGGTATAGCCTTCTTGCCCGCTGGCGATGCAGTAAATAATTGCGGCAGCCAAAATGCCACCAAGTACTTGCGCAATAATGTAGTGGGGGAGTTCAGTCGCTTTAAAACGTCCGCCAGCCACCAATCCGATGGATACCGCAGGGTTTAGATGACAACCCGAAACATGCCCAATTGCATAAGCCATGGTTACCACAGTTAACCCAAATGCAAATGAAACGCCTAAATAACCCAAGCCCAACTCTGGAATTCCTGCCGCTAATACCGCGCTACCGCAACCTCCTAGAACAAGCCAAAAAGTACCAATTAATTCTGCTAACGCACGCTTTGTTAATGACATTTGTCGCTCCCTTAAAATATTGAAATTAAGTATTTTTATAAACTGCACGCTTAATTTACGCTTTAATTTGCGGTAAAACAAGCGTCACTCGGTTAGAATGCATGCATGAGTACAGATAATTCATTTAAGCATATTACCTCGCGTGATAACCCCATTTTTAAATACTTAAAAAAGTTGGCAGATAACGCTCGCGAGCGTAGGCTAGAACGTAAAACCCTTCTAGATGGCGTGCATTTAATTCAAAGTTATCACCAAGCTTATGGTGAGCCAGATCTCGTGATTATCCCCGAAGGCAAAAGCAGTTTAGAAGCCACGCATTTAATGCAACAATTTGAGCATGTTAATACAATTATGTTTCCCACCTTAATGTTTGCAGAGCTCACACCTGTGGCAAGTAGCACAGGTATTTTAGCGGTGATTAAAACCCCAGAAGTGGTTGCCCCCGCAAAAGTTGAATTCGCCTTGATGTTAGAAGATATTCAAGACCCTGGCAATTTGGGCAGCATGCTTCGCACCGCGCTTGGTGCAGGGGTAGATGCCGTGTATTTAAGCAAAGGCTGTACCGATGCATGGTCGCCTAAATGTTTGCGTGGTGGCCAAGGCGCACAGTTTTATTTAAATATGATTGAGGGCGTTGATTTGCTAGCAACCATACAAAATTTTGCAGGGAACGCTTATGCAACTACACTACAAGGCGAGTCTCTATATACGCAAAACTTAACTCAGCCAACCGCTTTTTTAATCGGCAATGAGGGCGCAGGCTTAAGCGATAAACTCAGCAAAGCAGCTAGCAAGCACATAAGTATTCCAATGCATCCACAATTAGAATCTTTGAACGCCGCTGCGGCAGCCGCC
>JAIYEJ010000188.1 GCA_027487055.1 Methylotenera sp.
AATGCACATCGGTTTTTTGTAGGTGCGCGTAATAGTATAAACGCCACTTTGGACCCAGTACTGCTACCACATTACCGCCCAGCTTGATATTGCCTTTAAATAGAACAATACCAGCTGCTGAGGCGAGCACAGGAGTGCCTGCTTTTGCAAATATATCAATGCCTTTATGCACGCCTGATTTACCCCATGGAAAATACCAGTAGCTGTAAGGATTCCAGTCTTTGTTTGTTGCATTTTGCACTGGCACAACCCCGTGCGAGGGCAACAACAGCCCGAGCGCGAGTATGCAAGTGAATATGAAGAGTGTACGCTTTTTCATTGTTCACTATTCCTTGCTTATACGACGTCATACATCGCTGGGTTTTTTGGTAGCTCTTTACTGCTAATTTGATACCAATCCACTTTACGCGTAATCACCATCACCAAAGCCAGTAAGCCAAATACAAGCAATGAGCCCATGAGTAAGGCGTTATCTTCTGATTGTAAAATTGCGTATAGCGCACCATACAAAGCAGTGAGCAAGCTTGCAAAGAAGATACCGTTGATTTTGCTTTGCAGCACATAACTTAGGTAATAGCCCAGCAACACAATGCAACCAACACTGGCACTTAAATAGGCACTCGCAAAACCAATTTGCTCGGCGAGCGAAACGAGTAACAAATAGAACATCGCCATGGATAAACCCACCAGCGCGTATTGCGCTGGGTGTATGCGCAGATTTTTTAAAATCTCGAAAATAAAGAAACCAGCGAATGTTAAGCCAATAAATAATAAGCCGTATTTTGTCGCGCGATCTGATTGGCTATAGACATTAATTGGCTCTACAAAGCCGATATTAAGTGATTCTAACGCTTGGTTTTGCTCACCCGTTAATCGGTTTAAAAATACCGCTTGGTTGTTGCTAGAAAGAGATGACACAGCCCATTTTGCTCTAAATCCTTTGGCGTTAATGGTTTGCGAGCTAGCCTCTGGCAGAAAACTACCGCCAAAATGTGGGTGCTGCCAGCTCGATTGCAAGGCAATGGTGTTATTGCCCGCAATTGGCGCAAAGTTAAATTGCTCGGTACCGCGTAAGTTAAGCACAATTTCAAAATCAATATTTGTTGCAACAGCATACTGCAACAAACCAATTGGCGCATGAATACCGTTGCCAAGCGCCTTTAATTGGCTACCTTGCTCAAACGCTAGGCTTTGCTTACCCCAAGTAATACTGGGTCGACTAGTGATGCCGCGCGGGTCACTAATGCCCATGCTTAAATAAGCCGGTTGCATGGTTAAGCTGCTGTTGTTGTGATATGCGGTGAGTTTAATATCGGCAGGGATATCAAAACTACCTTTAATATTTCCGCCAAGTTCGTAAGTTAAGGCTTTATAGATGCCGAGTTTTTTAAACTCATTACTAAAGCCACCTGCTAAATTGAGCTGGTCTGGCAAAATAACGGCTTTGCGATGCTCGCGCTTGGCTTCAGTTTTTTTAACGCCGTTTTCTGTGGTGGTTTCGGTAAATTCTTCAATATAGGGAATCACTAATACAGGGCCTACAATGGTTTGCTCGCCTGCAGAGCTTCTAGCAATATCTGCTTTTACCTCATTTTGCCGTTGTTGGCGCTCTAAAATAATCCCGTTAACGTAGCTGACTGCAATCGACATGAGCGTGATTAGCGCTAGCATGCCAACAACTTTTAAAATAAGTGACCGATTCATGATTAACCCCTTAATTGTTAGGAGTTAGCAGAATATTGGATGAATAAGAAGAGGTGATGTGTTTGTGTGAAGTGAGTGTGAAGTGGAGGCTCAATAAAAATTGAGGTCAAAAGTGAGTTAGGTATAAATAAAATTAAGTTTTTGGCAGTGTGATTACGGCTTCTGCACCGCCCCATTCGTGATTTTGTAGGGTAATACTGCCGCCATGTAATTTTACAACCTCTCGCACAAAGTTGAGCCCTAGACCCGTACTTTTAAGGTTGGTGCTGGGTCTAGGCAAGGAGTAAAACTTATCAAATACTTTATCTATTGCGTAGTCTGGAACGCCTACACCGGTATCTCGTACGCTAATTTGACGGTAAGATTGGTAGTCAAGCAGTTGCACGTTAATTACGCTATTGATAGGGCTAAAATCCAACGCATTTTCTAGCAAATTATAAATGGCTTGCCCTAACAGAAACGCATCGCCTTTCATGTGCATAGGCAAGGTTTCAGGAAACTTAAAGGCAATATTCAGTTTACTAGATTTGTCTTGGATGTGCTGAATTTGCGCAACAATCAATGCATTTAGGTGAATTTCAGTAGAATGTTGTAATTGTTGTTGATGCTCCAAACTCGCTAAGCCCAACATGTTTTGAATAATCGTTTGCACGCGGTCTGCCTGCGTTTTAATTTGTTCTAAAAAACGTGCTTGGTCATGTTTTGGCATGCTGGGTGAAATCAGTTCTAAACTAGCTTGAATCGCCGTGATAGGGCTTTTAAGTTCATGCGTTAAATGCTGTACGCTTTCTTGCACATATTGCTTACCATCTAGTTCAGAGCGCATGGCCTGCATTGCGTTCGCGAGTTCGGCCAGCTCATCGTTGCTAGAGCTTGGCGCAGTGGCTTTTTCGCCCTTGGCAACAAGTACGGCATACTCGCGCAACTGGTTGATTTTGCGGGTAAATCGCCAAGTAAATAGCGCACCAATAGCCAGTGATAATACAAATAACAACGCACCCCAACGGATAATTTTAGCTTGTGCGCGCTCGATAAACGGTAACACGGTACGATTGGGTTTGGAAACCGTAAGGCTACCAATAATTTGATTTTCGCTACGAATTGGCGCGGCAATATACATGATGGTATCGCTATTTTTATCGCCTGCAATCGCAAGGCTAGAGCGCACACCGTATTTGCCGCGCAATGTTAGGTAAACATCATTCCATTTTGAGTAATCTTGCCCAAGCGCCAAATTAGCAGAATCGAATATCACGAAGCCTTTGGCATCCGTAATATAAACACGATAGTCTGCCTTTTGTTTGCGCACTCCCCAAATGTTGGCTTTAGTTGCTTTTGATTGATATTGTGCTAGGCTTTTTGCAAAGTTGCCATTTTGGATATTGCCGCTTTTAACTTCACTTGCTGCGAGTTCCGCCAACACATTTGCAGTGTCCACAAGTGAATCTTCCATGGCTTGGCGTACACCAGGCTTCACTTCATCCACAAAAACAGTCAGTACAAACCAAGCGGCTAGGCCAACCAGTATAAAATATCCAAGAAAAATTTTAAGGCTGATTTTCATGCTTTAGGTGAGTAGGCTATATCCCATGCCCCGATGCGTCACAATCGCACTACTTGTCGCGTCAATTTTTCGCAATTTAGCGCGCAGAGTTTTTACATGGGAATCCACTGTGCGCTCTAGCGTGTCTTCGGCATTTTCCCAGACTAAATCCATTAGCTGGTCGCGTGAATACACGCGCTGGGGCTGTTTTATAAGGGTTTTGAGTAGCAAAAATTCGTAACGAGTTAAGTCTAAATATTGCCCACAATACAAAATGCGGTTGGCAATTTCATCCACCACAAACTGGCTGGATTGTTTGGTGGATATTTGCTCGGTTCTACGCAAAATAGTTTTAATACGGACCACTACTTCACGCGGGCTAAAAGGTTTGGTGACATAGTCGTCCGCACCAATTTCTAAACCGACAATGCGGTCAATCTCATGGTTACGCGCTGTTAAAAACAAAATGGGTACGTTGGAAATTGCACGAATTTGTTTGCAGACATCAAAGCCTGTCATGTCTGGCAGGCCAACATCTAAAATCACAAAATCAATTTGGCTGTTGCTTAACTTTACAATTGCATCGCTGCCTAATACATGGTGCGAAGTAGCAAACCCAGCTTCATTAAAAGCATAAATCAACGTTTCAGCAATTGCTAACTCATCTTCAACAATTAAAATATGTTGTGGCATAACGTCATTTTAGATGAGTTTTTTAATTTATGAAGAATAGAAACTAAAAAGCCTGCAATAGCAGGCTTTGTTCAGGTCAGATTAATGTGTCTGACTAAAGTTAAAATGCTTAAGAAGCATCAGATAAAGTTGCGTATTGCAATTTACCATCGATAATCACAAAGTGCGCATCTTGATTGCTTTTTTCATTTTGCACAGCATTACGATAAATCCATACATAGCCTACTTTAGCGCCTGTTGTATCTTTTAGCGCTTGAATTTCATCTGGCGCACCGAAGTTGTAACCAAGGTGGTCAATATTTGTTTTAGCCAATAATTGGTAAAACTTACCTGATGAAACTGCGATACCATTGTTATTGTTACCTTCGTGAAAACCAGTAGCATTTGCTTTAAAACTACCAAATACTAATGCGCTTACAACCAAGCTAACAAGTGTTGCACTTTTAATGAACTTTTGATTCATAATTTAAATCTCCTTCTGTTAAAGAGATTACATATTAATCAAATAATGTTTCAGTTTAATGGCGTCAGTGTAACTGAAATGTAATATCGGCGCGGGTTGCAGCCATTATTTTGTAAAAAATGTAATTTTATTTTACAAAGTTTTATAAAAAAAGTAGCTAGATTCAGCTACTTTTAATTTCACCCTTAACCAAAAAAGTCTTTTGCTTTATCTACCCAACTTTTGTTTTTTGGGCTGTGTTTTCCAGCATCAGCTTGTGTGCTGGTATCAAACTCGCGCAATAATTCTTTTTGCTTTTCGGTGAGTCTTACTGGGGTTTCTACCACCACATGCACCATTAAATCTCCGCTTTCACTTTGACGCAATGGTTTAATGCCTTTACCTTTCAATCTAAACACGCCACCTGTTTGTGTTTCTGCAGGAATTTTCATTTTAGCCGAGCCATCTAAAGTAGGCACTTCAATCTCGCCACCCAAGGCCGCGGTTGTAAAGCTAATCGGCATCTCGCAGTGCAGATTGCCACCATCGCGTTGGAAAATCTCGTGTTGTTTTAAGTGAATGACCACATACAAGTCACCTGTTGGCCCGCCGTTCACACCCGCTTCGCCCTCGCCACTTAATCGAATTCTATCGCCTTCATCCACACCTGCAGGGATTTTGACCGAAAGCGTTTTGTTTTGCTTTACACGACCAGCAGCGTTACAAGTGGGGCAGGCGTCTTTAACCATTTTGCCTGTACCATGACATTTTGGGCAGGTTTGCTGCACAGAGAAAAAGCCTTGTTGCATGCGTACTTGGCCATGCCCGCCACAGGTAGTACACGTAACTGGTTGTGTACCTGGGCGCGCGCCAGAGCCTTTACAAGTCTCACATGTGCTTTGCACGGGGATTCTTATTTTGGTTTCAGTACCTTTGGCAGCATCTTCTAGCGAAATTTCCATGTTGTATCGCAAATCTGCACCACGATATACATTATTGCGCTGGCCGCCACCAGTACGCCCGCCACCGAATATATCACCAAAAATATCACCAAAGGCATCGCCAAATCCAGCACTACTAAACCCGCCTGCGCCACCGCCGCCATGTTCAAAGGCCGAATGGCCATATTGATCATAAGCAGCGCGTTTTTGGTCGTCG
>JAIYEJ010000244.1 GCA_027487055.1 Methylotenera sp.
CGAGCAGATTTAGTCGATAAATCAAAAGCGCTAGCAGTCGAGTGTGGTTTTAATCGAATGAGTTTCGAGCATTTAAGCGTTGCAGATTCTATGGTTTCACCCAATATTCCTCAAAAAGTCGACATTGTCACTGCCTTGCATGCTTGCAATACGGCGACCGATGATGCGATTGCCTTTGGATTAAAAAAGCAAGCGCAATTTATGGTGCTGGTGCCATGTTGTCAGGCGGAAGTGGCAGAAGTAATGCGCAAAAATAAAGCGGACTCATTATCTAAAACACCTTTAAGTGAGATTTGGCGCCATCCAATCCATACACGTGAATTTGGCAGTCAACTCACTAATGTGCTTCGCTGTCTGCAGTTAGAAGCTGCTGGCTATCACGTCACGGTCACAGAACTCGTGGGCTGGGAGCATTCTTTGAAGAATGAGTTGATTATTGCTAAATATACTGGGCAGCCACGAAAGAACGCGCGTGAACGATTACAAGCCATTTTGGCAGAATTTAATTTGCAAGATATGCAGCAGCGTTTTATATTTTAATAATCTTGTAAGTTATGCTTTAATTCCGACTAAACGTTATTCCGAATATAAAAAAAAGGCGCTATCACACTTATGCTTAGATTAATTTTTAGAGCAATTAAAAAAGGAATTTTTAATAAATACATTTTTATTAGCTTAGTCGTCTGTTTAGCTTTTATTGCAGGTATTTTTTCTAATAAAAAAGTATTTGCCCCAGATTTACACCGTTTGTATATGGAATCGATGATGGTGACTGATCAACCCCCAGTCATTTTTGTTCATGGTGTCTTAGGGAGTCGTTTAAAGGACACGAAATCCAAAGA
Source organism: Methylotenera sp. (assembly GCA_027487055.1). Classification (GTDB taxonomy): domain Bacteria; phylum Pseudomonadota; class Gammaproteobacteria; order Burkholderiales; family Methylophilaceae; genus Methylotenera_A. Next base: position 843 of record JAIYEJ010000244.1, read on the forward strand.
AGATATTTGGCCAGGCGCGATTAGTCGTTTGTTTAGCCATGATTATTCAGATGCTGCTTATGAAATAAACCCTAACACGCTTGAACCCAAGCAAAGCAATGCAGTTCCTTACGATATCTTTGATGGTGCAGCTGGACAAGATTTTTATGGAAAAATCGTCCATACACTGTCAGAAATTGGAGGTTATAAATTGACCAAAATTGGTCAAAAGGTAAACCCTAAGCAAAAACATTATTATGTTTTTTTATATGATTGGCGCCAGGACAATGTAAAGAGCGCAATTGATTTGGCTGATGTAATTGAGCAAATTCGTATCGATTATAATAACCCAAATTTAAAAGTAGATATTGTCGCGCATAGTATGGGCGGCCTCATCACACGCTATTACATCCGCTATGGTAGGCAAGATGTCATTGGTGATAATGATTTTGATAAGAAGGTCACAATGTATGGTGCAGAGCGTATTCGTCGTGTAATTTTGTTAGGAACGCCGAATTTAGGTTCAATTCGCTCGCTCAGTCTTTTTATTACGGGACTTGATATTGGTGTGAATCAAATTGGAACAGAAACTTTGGCCAGCATGCCAAGTTTGTATCAATTGTTTCCTCATGCGCTTAATAATTGGATAGTCACTAGCGAAGGCAAGCCACTAGATCGAGATTTATATGATGTCAATATTTGGAAAAGTTTTAAATGGTCAATATTCGACCCTAAAGTTAGGCAAAGAGTCCTAGACAAATACGACGACAAAGCAAAAGCAGAACAACATCTTGCAACTTTTGAGCGTTATTTTGAAAGAAATTTAGAGCGCGCAAGACGCTTTGCTTGGTCTTTAAGTATCGCTACGCCTAAACCAGAACCTAAACTGATTGTATTTGGAGGTGGTTGCACATTAACACCTGCCCGTATTTTGGTAGAAGAAGTAGATGGGGAGTCATTGATTAGAATGAATCCAAGTGATGTATCGCAACCTGTTGCTGGGGTTGATTACGACGCACTGCTTTTAGAGCCAGGTGATGGGTCAGTGACAAAAGCCTCACTTTTAGGCCGTAATGTGCTTGACCCAAGTGTGCAGCGTCACAAATATATCCACTTGCCGATTGAACAATCATTCTTTCTTTGCGAATCGCACGAGAGTTTAACGGGCAATTTGAACTTTCAGGATAACTTACTCAATACCTTACTTTCCAGAGACATGATTCAATAGGAGTTGATGATGCAGTTCGGAAAAAAACCAGGAGTTTTGTTACTGATTTTGTTTGCTTTCATGCCACACGCCTTATGGGCAGAAACCAAAAATAATCATTTATACTTGGAGCAAAACTGGACTGAAGATGAGCGCCAATATTTTTATTTTGCCAATCAAGGTTCAAGCTTATTGCCATATGATTTTTTCTTGTATCTAGAGCAAGCGAATAATAAAGAGTTCTTTCGTAGTAATGAAAATATTCTGCGTTACGGTTTAATTGCCGCACCCAAAAGCAAAGCTAACCCTGACGGGTTGCCAATCGGTTTTGCACGAAATAAGGACGCTGTTGGTCCAACCTGCGCGGCTTGCCACACGCAACAAATTAACTATCAAAACTCCATCATGATGATTGATGGTGCACAATCATTTTTTGATTTACAGAAGTTTTTGAGTGAGCTCACTTCTTCTATGAAGGCCACATTAGATGATGCTGAAAAGTTTGTACGTTTTCAAGAGCGCGTTTTAGGAAAAAATACGAGTGAATCTAAAAAAATAAAATTAAAAAAATTACTTAAGAAAGAGTATGAAAGGCGTATGGCCTATGATGTTGCTAATCATACTGAGTTGGCTTATGGCTATGCTAGGCTTGATGCATTTGGTTCTATACTCAATCAAGCGCTCATTGCGACAGGTGAAAAAAACAATACTAACCCACCCAATGCGCCGACCAGTGTGCCCTATATTTGGGATACACCACAGCACGATTATGTTGAGTGGAATGGTTCACAATCTAATTCGAATATAGGTGCCTTTGCGCGGAATATTGGCGAAGTGATAGGCGTGTTTGGCGAAGTCGAGACTAATACAACGCATTGGTTGGGTTTGATTGATGGCGGTTTTAAATCGTCCATCCAAACATCTGAATTACGCAAACTTGAAAAAGTGGTTGCTAAATTACATTCGCCTGTTTGGCCTGTGCAGTTGCCAAAGGTCAATCAGGCCTTAGCCAAAAAGGGACGGGTATTGTATGAACAACATTGCATTGCATGCCATGTTGATATCAATAGCAAAGACCCAAAACGCATGATTCAAGTGCGCATGAGTACGTTGGAGCAAGTGCAAACTGACCCAATGATGGCGAAGAATGCGATTTTGAATAAAGGAAAATCTGGCAAGTTTGAGGGTTTGCCTCGGTATTATGTCGCAGGTGACCCGCTACCTAAAGTGGCACCAGCAATCGATATTGCTAACCATTTAATGGTGGGAGTGATTAAAAATAATCCGCTGCAAGCTTATTTAGCACAAAAAGATGCCAACTCGTTTGGGCATGGTAATGAAATTCATCCACCTAAATACGTGGACGGAAAAATCATCAAAACAGGTGAAGAGGTATCGCAAAAAGCCTTGCTTGCTTATAAAGCAAGACCTTTAAATGGTGTATGGTCAAGTGCACCATTTTTGCATAATGGCTCAGTGCCTAATTTATATCAATTGCTATTACCTGCTAAGGACCGCGTGAAAAAGTTTTACATGGGTTCAATGGAGTTTGATCCTAAAAATGTAGGTTATGACACGATTCAAGTAAAGGAATCATTTTTATTCGATACCTCGTTAGCAGGTAATAGTAATTCAGGACATGAGTATGGTGCTGGTTATGGAGGCTTACCTGCCTTAACAGATGAAGAGCGTTGGCAATTAATTGAATATATTAAAACACTATAAATTTCACGTTGCAAATGTCAGTACAAAACATGGGAAGTCAAAATGACTACAGATGTCGCAATGACAAAAAGCGCATGGCAAAAAGCGTTTTCGTTTAAAGAAAATTTCCAGTCTATTTATCAGCGCCGTGCTAGTAACTTTGCGCCGATTGATGGTATTCGCGCTTTATCTATTTTATTGGTATTGGTGTATCACACATTTTTAGTCTACGACATTTCAAACCCACATGAAACCGTTGCCAGCATTTTAGAAAAACTAGGGTGGGCTTGGACATGGGCATGGAATGGCGACAAAGGGGTAGATGTGTTTTTTGTGATGAGTGGTTTTTTGATTTCGGGTATTTTGTTGCGGCAATACTCAAAAGAAGGACACTTAAATCTCAAAAACTTTTATATTCGTCGTTATTTGCGCTTAACGCCTGCTTATTATTTTATGCTAACTATGTATTGGCTGCTATCAGCAACAAATAGTGAAATGATTTGGGCAAACTATTTGTATGTGAGTAATTTTATTCCTTACGAAAAGCAAGCTGCCGCTTGGACATGGAGTTTGGCGGTTGAAGAGCAGTTTTACTTTATCTACCCTTTGATTCTTATAGCGATTTTAAAATGGTCTAAAAGCCCTGGCTTGGTTTTGGTATGGCTATTTTTTATCTCAATCGCGCTGAATACGGGCATCCTACTTAACGATGATATTGTTCGCAATACACCTAGTAGTGCAATTTACACCAGTGATGCCTTTTATCATCACTTTGTGACGGTAATGTATGACAACTTGCATACACGCTTTGGAGGCTTAGTCGTTGGTTGTTTGGCGGCTTATGCAATGCACTATCATCAAGTGAAGTTGACGCAAGTGGCTAACTCAAGGTTGGGGGTTGCACTCACTTTTTTTGGAGTGGTTATGATGATGTTTTTTATGGTGTTCCCAGCATTTTCACCTGCTTACGATGCCCATCAAACCATGCATAATTTGTATTATATTTTCAATCACACCTTATTTTCAGTGGGGGTAGGCATCTTGATTATTGCCATGTTGCTACAGAAGCATTGGCTTGCCAACGCATTTAACAGGTTCTTTTCGTTGCCTTTTTGGTACCCCATCGCTAGTCTTTCCTATTCACTATACTTAATTCATTTAGTCGTGATGATTTTGGTGATTCCCGCTATGGTGAACTTAACCATGACTATGCCAGCACAATACTCTTGGTCTATGGGTCAAATATTGTTGTATGGTTTTATTGTGAGTAGCGTATTGAGCTTCGTGATTGCAACGATGATGTACTTGTTTATAGAGAAACCTGTCATGAACTTAAGACGATAAATAGGATGAAAACTCTCAAAAATCTTTTGATTGGTTTTGTCATCATCTTAGCGTTGTTGGCCGCCTTCATTGCTTACCACCTACAAACGCATGCTGTTGTTACTACCGAAGAAGTGGTTCCGGCGGGTGAGCAAGAACAAGTTCAAATGGCCGCCAAACAGGCAGAAGTCATTGTGGAAGGACTCAAAACTAGCTATGCCGCGCGCGGTGTGCATGCTAAAGGCCATGCTTGTGTTAAAGCATATGTGGATGTGAAGACAGACATTGCAACGCAATTGCAACATGGTGTATTTGCCAAACCAAGCACTCGTTATAAATCGTGGATACGCTTTTCAAATAGCGGTTCTAATATGGCTAATGCTGATGACCGTGCAAAGGATGCTCGCGGTATGGCGATTAAATTGCTCAATGTGGGCGAAAATTTAAACCACGGTAACACGCAAGATTTTATTGCACATAACAGCCCTGCGTTTTTTGTGACCAGTGTCAATGACTACAATCAATTTGTCGCCACCAAAGGTGATCCTTTGTATTTTATACAAGGCTACAATCCTTTTAAATGGCGCTTACGCGAGCTCTGGCAACTTGTCACTGCTTATGCACCACCACCAAAAAGCCCACTGTGGACGCAGTATTTTAGTAACACAGCCTACAAGTTAGGTCCAAATAATATTAAATTTATGATTCAATCGTGCGAAGAGCCCAAAACTTCAGAGGCAACTAAAACGGATGATGCAGATTTTTTAAAACACACTTTAAGTGCGGAACTGGCTGATACTGATGCATGTATGCAATTATTGGTGCAAGTGCAGGATGCTAATAAGCAAATGCCGATAGAAGACGCAACAGTATTATGGAAAGAAAATGAATCACCATTTATGCAGGTTGCAACAATTACCATTTTAAAGCAAAAGTTTGATACGCCAGAACAACAGCAGTATTGCGAGAATTTATCATTTTCTCCTTGGAACGCACTAGAAGCGCATAAGCCGATTGGTGCACTAAACCGTGCACGCAAATTAGTATATGAAGCAAGTTCAAACTTAAGGCATCAGATAAATAAAACTGAAATTCCACGAAACTTGGACTGGTAGCATTAAGTACAAATAATTCATTATGCGTTTAAACTATTCAATACAACATATGGCAGTTTGAAAGAGAAACAAGTTAAAACTGACGCTTTATAACCCGCATAAATTTTGGAATGCAGGACATTAGTATTAATGTTTACTTCGCCAATCAAATACAACTTTACCTGTTGAAGCGCTTACGCCACTGAGTAACGTACCCCAAGTCATGTCGATTAAGGACATTCCAATTGGCCAATCTTTGAGCAAGGCTAAATTTGTTAAATCGTAACTTGCATAGATAAAAAAACCAAACATTGCGCCTGCCAAAAAAGTAGATTTAATGCCTTTGGTTTGTATATTAGGTTTAACGGCATACCATATCAAGCCAAACACAAACACAAAATAAAACAATGCCGCATAAAGCAAATTAGGCTCTACCGCCATTAAATGCCCAATACCGTTCGCGTAAATAGGTTTTGCCAATTGGCTTAACCAAATTAAGTCGAGCAAAAACATCACAATCATGCTGGAAAAATAGGCGGGGATTAATTTTTTCATATCAGAAACTCCGTTAAGTTTTTAAATTATTACCAAATTAAATTTGATGCTAAATCATTTGTGTCATTTATATCATTCATATTGCAATTAAGCCCTTTAAATATGGCAATTATCGTTGACTATCAGCAAGCATAAGTTCAAATTTATTAGTCTTAACGGATTATAGATTGTTACATAATTAAGATTAGTAATTTCAAATTCATCATGAATGCTTAGTCCATCAAGACTATCTTTTCTTTAGCAATGTTCACTTTTGAACAGCTGTAGGTTGTTATTATTTTTTGGTTTAAGTAATTCCCTAAAAATATTTAACTTCCTATGGTGAGAAAATGATAAATGTTAAAAAATCAATGAAATTTATTTTTATGTGGATTTTAGGGTTTTCAAATTATGCTTCCGCTTCCACGAGTGGGGTTGTTATTAGTCAAGTATTTGGTGGTAATGGCAATACTTTCAGTCGCGATTATGTCGAGCTTTTTAATGCTTCAAGTACTCCGGTCAATATTTCGGGGTGGTCAATTCAGTATTCAAGTGCATCAGGTACAGGATTATTTTCTGCAAACGGTGTTACAACCTTAAACGCTACACTACAACCAGGACAATATTATTTGGTGGCACTAGCGCCAACTGCTGCGGGTGCAACGTTGCCTGCTGTTGATTTGTCAGGCAGCACTTCTACTAACTTAAGTGGCACATCTGGTAAAGTAGTTTTAGTGAACACGAATGCAGGTTTGGCTTGTAATGGTGGTTCAACTGTATGTAATGCAACACAGTTAGCGCAAATTGAAGATTTAGTTGGTTATGGCACAGCAAATTTTTTCGAAACTTCTGTAGCTCCTGCACTGACCAGCACTACTGCATTATTTCGCGCTTCGGGAGGTTGCAGTGATACCAACGTGAATAGTGCTGATTTTTCTGTGGGAACACCAAACCCACGTAATAGTAGTTCTCCATTAGCTCCATGTGGAGGATCTGTAATTAATCAACCAATCGTCACTTCTTGCCCAGTGCTAAGTGTAAATGTTGGTCAGAGTGGCACTGTCAATTTATCAGCAAGTGATGCAGATAGCATAGTCAATAATGCAACAATTACTAGCACACCAATTGCAGGCATTAATCTTGGTTCATTTAATCAAGCGAGTGGCGAAGGTCAATCAGCAAGTGTACCACTTAACGTAGACGGTTCTTTAGCTGCTGGTAATTACCCGATAAATGTTAATTTTACGAATGATGAGGCGCAGAACGCTACTTGCACGGTGAATGTCAGCGTGCAAGCGCCAGCGTCAGTGACACGTATTTATACAATTCAAGGCAGTGCGCTTGGTACTGCTTCAGTGAGTCCACTCAATGGTACAAATGTGTTAACAGAAGGTATTGTGACAGCGAAACTGTCAGGTATTAGTGGATTCTTCTTGCAAGATGAAACGGGTGACAGTAACCCTTTAACATCAGATGGTATATTTGTATTTGGGAGTTCAGCACTTGCTAGCGTTAATGTCGGCGACAAGATTCGCTTAAACGCTAATGTCACTGAATTTAATTCAGTGACAGAGTTAGTAAGCCCAACCAATATTCAAGTACTAAGCACGGGCAACCCAGTTCTTCCAACTGATATTAGTTTGCCAGAGGTAACCGAAGGTGGTTTAGAAGCCTACGAGGGTATGCTGGTGCGTATCGTTAGTCCCATGACTGCCTCACAAAACTTCTTTCAAGGTAGATATGGTCAAGTAACTTTATCTGCTAACGGTCGCTTAGTTAAACCCACCAATATTTTCCAAGCCAATTCACCAGAGGCCATTGCATTAACAGATGAAAATGCTAGACGCCGTATCATTTTAGATGATGGTAGTAGCGCACAAAATCCGAATCCTATCCCGTTTATTGGTGCAGACAATACATTGCGTTCAGGTGATGTTTCGCAAACCATTACTGGTGTGATTGATCACGGCTTAATCACCAATAACAGTGCTGGTCCGCGCGATTATAAAATTCATGCAACCGTGACGCCTGTATTTTCAAGGGAAAACATCAGAACCGTTATACCAGCTAGCGTGGGTGGCAATATCAAAGTGGCGAGTTTTAACGTGCTGAATTACTTCACCACATTTGTCGATGGTACCAATAGCGCTGGGCAATCTGGTCAAGGTTGCTCACTAGGTGGCAGTGTTTCAGCAAGTAATTGCCGAGGTGCTAACAATGCGGCAGAGTTTATCCGTCAACGCAACAAAATTATTAATGCCATCTCGGCCATCAATGCCGATGTAGTAGGCTTAATGGAAATTCAAAATAATGGCGCAGTCGCCGCGCAAAACTTGGTGGATGGACTTAATGCCAAAATGGGTGCAAATACTTATGCACGTGTAAATGA
>JAIYEJ010000099.1 GCA_027487055.1 Methylotenera sp.
TGCACAAAAAGAAGTTGCGCCAGCGTGGTTTTACCAGAGCCGATGGGGCCTTCAATTACGATATATGGGTATTTATCAAAAATTGTCATTCGAGCTTATGTATGCCTTGATTTATAAATTGCTGTGCTAATTTTACAACATTGCTGCCATCAGGTAACGATAAATCGGGCGCAATTTCTGCCAAGGGGAGCAATACAAAAGCCCGTTCAAACATACGCGGATGTGGCAAAGTTAATTTTGCACTGTGCATTGTTATATTGTCATACAGCAGTAAATCGCAATCTAACACGCGCGGGGCGTTTGGAAAAGGCCGTTCCCGACCAGCTTCGTTTTCAATAGCGTGTAATGCATCTAGCAAAATTTCTGGTGAGAGTTGGGTGTTAAGTTCTGCTACTGCATTAATAAAGTCAGGTTGGTCGTTATAGCCTAATGGTGCAGTGATATATAAGCTAGAAGCGCTTATAAGTTTGGTTTTTGGTAGTTTTTCTAACGCAATAAGTGCATTTTTCACTTGTAAAACAGGGGTTTGCAAATTGCTCCCCAAAGCAACAAACGCACGTCCGAAAAATGCTTTACTCATGTGTGCTTGATTCTACGTGAATAGCAGGTTTTTTACGTTTGCGACGGTGTTTTTTAGGGCCGGTATCAGGCAATAACATCGCTGTGCGGCGTTCGCTAGATGCATCGGCAAATTCTGTCCACCAATCGCCAAGCTCCAATGGCATTTCGCCAGATTCGCAGCGTAATAGTAAAAAGTCGTAACCTGCACGGTAGCGCGGATGCGTAAGCAGCGCATAAGGGCGCTTGCCCGCACGTTGTTCAAATCGTGGTTGCATGGCCCAAATTTCTTTCATAGTAGCGGTAAAGCGGTTATGAATTGCCAATTTTTTGGCTTGCAAATCAATAATTTCATTCATCGCCATATATAAAGCTGGTATTGGCGGATGGCTTGATTTATATGTCTCCCACGCTTTAAGCACCTCGTGCCAGAGTAGGGTAGCAAACAAAAAGCTAGGGTTAGATGATTTGCCAGCTAAAATGCGGTTATCTGTATTTTTAAGGGCGAGCATCACAAATTTTTCACCTAAAGGTTGCTCCAGAACCACATCAAGCAAGGGCAATAAGCCGTGATGTAAATGTTGCGCGCGCAGGGCATTGATGCTTTCTACCGCGTGACCCGATAAAAATAGCTTCAGCATTTCATCAAACAAGCGGCTGGGTGGCACATCGTGCAATAAATCTGCCAATTTATGTATCGGCAGTTGGGTATTTTTTTCTATTTTCAAGCCAAGTTTGGCAGATAATCTCACTGCACGTAGCATGCGCACAGGGTCTTCTTGGTAGCGGGTGGTTGGGTCGCCAATCATGCGCAATAAGCCAGCTTTTAAGTCAGCTACACCATCATGAAAATCGAGCACTTCTTCTGTTGCAGCATTGTAATACAAAGCGTTGGCCGTAAAATCGCGGCGCACGGCATCTTCTTCTAAACTGCCAAAAATATTGTCGCGGATGATACGTCCGCTGTCAGTTGTTTTACCATCACCATCAGCTTGATGATGTCCACGAAAGGTAGAAACTTCTATCGTTTCACTGCCCCACAACACGTGTACCAAGCGAAATCGCTTACCGATAATACGCGAACGTCGAAATATTTTATACACTTCTTCTGGGGTTGCATTGGTGGCCACATCGAAATCTTTAGGCTTGTAATTCATGAGCAAATCTCGTACCGCTCCACCTACAATAAACGCCTCAAACCCTTTGCTTTGCAAGCCTTCGCAGGTTTTGAGGGCAGCGCTGCTAATTAAGCTTTTATCTATTTTGTGTACTTTGGCGGGGATGCGTTTTGCCGTATTGAGCCCGCTGTCTGCCTGATTAATGGCAAGCGTTGCCTTGGTTTTTTTGGCAAAGACTTTCTGCAATAATTTTTTAATCATATTGTGTTAATAGTGCTTTATGTTGAGGCTTTATGATTGTTTTGCCATAGCACGTCTGGCATTCCCGCTTCTTTGTTTAATATGCGGCATAACACAAACAGCAAGTCAGAAAGTCGGTTGATATATTGCAATGAAATCTCTGTAATTTTCTCTTGGTTATTTAGGGTTGTCATAGTGCGCTCGGCACGTCTGCAGACGGTTCTGGCTAGGTGGCAATACGCTGCAGCGCGGCTACCACCAGGCAAAATAAATTCTTTTAATGGCGTGAGTGTGTCGTTCCATTTGTCTAGCGTGTTTTCAAGCGCCGTCACGCGCTCTTGCTTAATCATGGCGTAACCTGGCATGCAGATTTCACCACCCATGTCGAATAAGTCGTGCTGAATGCGCGTTAACACCTTTTTAATCTCGGTTGTTGTTGGCTCTGTGAGCATCAATCCGATGATGGAGTTTAGTTCATCTACATCACCCATTGCGGCCACGCGTAAGCTATCTTTTGCTACGCGTGTGCCATCGCCCAAGCCAGTGGTACCAGCGTCGCCAGTTTTTGTGTAAATCTTACTCAGTCTGTTTGCCATGCAAAATCCTATATAATTCTCCACATTATAAATCATTCAAACGTATTTCGATGACTTCAAGCATTCACAATCAAGCAATAGGCGTGATGGATTCTGGTGTTGGCGGTATTAGTGTCTTAAAGCACATCCGTGCGCTGTTGCCGTTTGAACATTTAATGTACGTGGCAGATAGCAAATACGCGCCTTATGGCAACAAAACGGCGGAAGAAATTACCGCAAGGTGCATGGTGGTTGCTGATTATTTAATAGCGCAAGATGTAAAGGCGCTGGTGGTTGCTTGCAATACCGCGACTGCTGCGGCCATTGATAAGCTGCGTGAAACCTATGATGTGCCTATTATTGGGATGGAGCCCGCTGTTAAACCTGCGGCGGCGGCCACTAAAAATGGCGTGATTGGCGTGCTGGCAACGGTGGGTACTCTTAAAAGTGCGCAATTTGCCGCATTGCTCGAGAGTTATGGACGCAATGTAAAAGTCGTCACACAAGGTTGTGTGGGCTTGGTAGAGTGCATTGAGCGCGGCGAGTTAGATACCCCAGAAACCTTAGCATTAATCCGCCAATATACCGCGCCCTTATTGGCAGAGGGTGCAGATACCATTGTGCTGGGCTGCACACATTACCCATTTGTTAAACAGGTAATTCAAGAAATTGTGGGCAAAAATATCACCTTAATTGATACAGGTGAGGCGGTGGCAAAACAGCTAAAACACAAACTAGACGAAAAAGGTTTGTTAACCAAAAACACAGAAAAAGCAGAAGTCCATTTTTGGACAAATAGTGAAGCCGAAAACGCAGAACAAGTCACCGAAAAACTGTGGGGGCACCACGTCGAGGAACATAGACTGTAGAACATTGGTTGTAATTAATAGGGACGTGCAACTTAATGCCAATTAAAAGTGAATTTTTAATGCCTTAAAATACCCGAGCGAAATGCAATGCCCTAAGAGGCTCACTGGTATTGTCTTGCAAGGCAGGTGTTTATAAAATAGTAATCTTTAAAATTCATCTTTGTTACATTTTCTCAATTCTTCCGTCAACACTGCAAACGCCCTTACCTCTAATTTCAGTAATTTTTGTGTTAAGTCTGGGTTATCTAGCGGTAAAAAAGAAGCGCCACCCAAATCACTCAAGACCACTTTGTCAGAACCCCACAAAATATTGTGAGCGTATAAATCGCCATGCATCAGCCCATTTGCGTGCAAGTGTTCTGCCGCTTGGGTAATGCCCTTTAAAATAAGTTGGGCTTGTTGAGGCGTTAACTTGAAGTCGCTTGCATAAACATCGCGCGAGCAAGTATGAAAACTCGGGGGTGCTGCCAGCACTTTTAAATTGGCATCTAGCAAGGGCATGACTAACCCCAAAACGCCTTGCGGGTGGTTGTGAATGATGCCTTTCACACCCACTAAATTAGGATGCTCGCCCGCCAACATATTCGCGTGCATTTCGCAACGCGGTAGACCATCGCTGGTTAAACCGCTTTTAAATAATTTCACAGCTACCAGTTCTTGCCTATCTTGGTGATTCCATAATGCTTGGTAAGTGATACCAGATGCGCCTTCTCCTAATATTTGTTGTATCGTGAGGTTTTGCCAATCAATTTGATTGATTTGATGTTGGCTGATTAACGCATCTTCTATTGCGTTGCAAAATGGGTTTCCCGCGTAGGCCAACCAAGTGAGTTTAGGTAAATCGAACAAAAAATCGGGTAGCGCTGTAAACTGGTTGGCAGAAATTCGCAATAACTCTAGCGCGTGACAATTGGCCATGCGCGTTGGTAGTGCGTTGAGTTGGTTGCCCGCCAGCATCAGTTTTTGCAAATGGCTACAATCGCCCAGCGCATCGGGTACTTTTTTAAGCGCGTTATCGGTGACTATAAACCAGCGCAAAGTACGAGTTGGGATGGCATCTTCAGCTATATGGTTGATTTTGTTGGCTTTAAAGCCAATCATGCTTAAATTCTCACACTGCCCAAGTACTTCTGGTAGGTGCGTAAATTGGTTGTTAGAGCAAAAAATAATACGGAGTTTTTTTAAGAGGTGTAAATCACTGGGCAAATCGTTAAGTGCATTGCTAGATAAATCTAGGATTTCTAGGGTTTCGGCTAAATCGAAAATTTCAGACGGAAACTCTTTTAAGCCACAAGCCAATTTAAGCTGTTTGCAGCCTTTGAGTTTGCCAGCTTTTAATTGACTTAAAGTATCGTCTTGTGAAAGTGTGGTTTGTGACAAGCTTAATTAATGGTGCGAAACGACTTCACCAGCTTTAAGTTTGTATTTGGTGCCGCAGTAAGGGCATGATACTTCCCCTGTTTTAGAAATATCTAAAAACACGCGTGGGTGCGAACACCATAACGCTACTTCCTTTGTTGGGCAGTGTAGCGGTAGGTCTTTTGCGGTAACTTCAAACTCTTTTACATCAGACATTTCTTAACATCTCCATAATTCGTCATCCCGCATAGCGGAAATCCACATTAATGTACTTAATCAATGTACTTAAACCTAAATGGATCACCGCCTGCGCAAGGATGACGGTTGAAGGTTTAAACTAGCGTTAACCAATCTGCATGTTTGGCAGATTTTCCTTTAACGACATCAAAATACAATGCTTGAAGTTTTTCTGTAATCGGCCCACGTGTACCCGCGCCAATTGCGCGATTATCCAACTCGCGTATCGGCGTGACTTCTGCAGCAGTACCTGTAAAAAATGCTTCATCTGCGCCATAAACTTCATCGCGGGTGATGCGTTTCTCAATCACTTCATAGCCTAATTCTTTTGCTAGCGTCACAATCGTGTCACGCGTAATGCCTTCTAAGGCACTTGTTAAATCTGGTGTATAGAGCTTGCCTTTGCGAATAATAAATACATTTTCGCCAGAACCTTCAGCTACAAATCCATCTACATCTAACAACAAGGCTTCATCGTAGCCATCTTGCGCGGCTTCTTGGTGCGCTAAAATGCTGTTCATGTAGTTACCATTAGCTTTGGCTTTGCACATGGTAATGTTGACATGGTGGCGCGAGAATGACGATGTTTTAACGCGAATGCCGCGGGTTAAGGCTTCTTCACCCATATACGCTCCCCAGCTCCACGCTGCGCAAATCACATGTGTGCTCAGGGTTTTAGCGGCAATGCCCATCGCCTCTGCACCATAAAAGGCCATTGGGCGAATGTAAGCAGATTCAAGATTATTTTCACGCACGGCAGCACGTTGTGCGGAGCTGATTTCTTCTTTAGAAAAAGGCATTTTCATTTGAAGAATATGCGCACTACGAAACAAACGATCCGTGTGGTCTTGCAGGCGGAAAATGGCGGTTCCTTTATCTGTTTTATATGCGCGTACGCCTTCAAAAACGCCCATGCCGTAATGCAATGTGTGTGTAAGTACATGTGTTGTGGCCTCGCGCCAGTTTACCATTTTGCCGTCGTACCAAATGACGCCGTCGCGATCTGCCATAGAGCTAGGTATTGCCATGTTATCAAGTGCCTTTAAACTAATTGTCAGAATAATTGTATATAAACGATATTGTAAACTAAGCTAGTAATTTATTGCCTATGTTAGAATCAAAACCTTATGAATTAAGTGACTTAATGACTAAAAACCATGAAAAAATTATTGATCCACACATTATCCTTGGCCTTATTGCTCGTTTTATCTGCTTGTGATGGTAGTTCATCATCCACAAAAAACGCGCCTTTAGTGGCGACAGATATTACCGGGGCAGAATTTGCCAAGCCCTTTAACTTAACAGATCACAATGGTAAAAAACTTACCATGAGTGATTTTGCTGGCAAAGTGGTGGTTTTATTTTTTGGTTACACGCATTGCCCAGATGTTTGCCCAACCACAATGAATGACCTAAAAAACACGATGAAGTTACTAGGCGATGATTCAAATAATGTGCAAGTGCTGTTTGTAACGCTAGACCCACAGCGCGACACGCAAGAGGTGTTAGCGAAGTTTGTGCCTTCGTTTGACGAGCGCTTTATTGGACTTTGGGGCAGTCTGCAAGAAACTGCTGAAGCCATGGGTAACTATAAGATTTTCTTTGCTAAAGTGCCGGGCGATTCTGAAAACAATTACACCATAGACCACAGCTCAGGCATTTATGTGTTTGATAAAAAAGGAAATGTGAGGTACTACATCGGTTATGGTGAAAAACCAGCCGATATGGCGAGTGATATTAAAAAACTACTTTAAATCACTTTTTTAAATAGATAATAAAGGGAGCACATGCTCCGTTTATTATTTAGTTAGCAGGTGGTGCACCATAAGGGTTGTCTCCAGTATCGCCTGGTTGAGCGCAAACATAAATCAAATAGATCCAGCCCAAAATCGGTATAAGCCCTATTAACTGTAGCCAACCGCTTTTGTTGGTGTCGTGTAATCTACGCGCACCTGCTGATAATGAAGGCACTAGGGTTGCAAGTGAAAACGCCCATGATATGTAGCTACTAAAAATTTCTAGTACAAGCGAGACAACAACACAAAATAAGACAAACCACCAAAATTCAGGACGCTTTGCGCGACCATTAAAATCTGCATATTTAGCAAAACAAACTTTTACTGCGTCCATAAAGTTCATAATTTATCCCTTGATTAAATTTTATTTTGTCATTTTTAATAGTACAAGATCAGTAACTTAACATATTTTATATATTATTTCTGTGTTATTAAATCTGGAAAAAGGCTTTCTAAAACCAGGAAAAATGAGAGCATTTTAAGTGTTAATTGCGAATCATTTTCATTGCGATTATTCTTTAAAATCCCTTTAAAATCAATTACTAATAAAATTTTTTAGTTTGAATTATTTTCAATGTTCTGTATCATATCCATATCATTTAAATTAAGGGGTTTGTCATGAAGGGTGATAAAAAAATCATTGAAATTCTCAATGATTTACTAACTGGTGAGTTGTCTGCTTCTGATCAATATCTGATTCATGGTGAAATGTATGCAGATATGGGGCTTGAAGTCATCTCGCAACATATTCTGCATGAGTCTCTGCACGAGCGTGAGCATGCGCGTGCACTTATTCAGCGTATTTTATTTTTAGAAGGCAAACCTAACGTTGCGAAACGAGATGCGCTGAATATTGGCAAAGATGTTAAATCAATGTTAGAAGCAGACTTGGCGCTTGAGTATCACGTTGTTAAAGCGCTTAAAAAAGCGATTGATGCTTGTGAAAAAGGGCAAGACTTTGTAACGCGTGAGATGCTTTTAGTGCAGTTGGATGATACCGAGATGGATCATGCTTATTGGTTAGAAAAACAACTTAATTTAATTAAATTAGTTGGCATCGACAACTACTGCCAAAGTCAAATGAGTGGCGGCAGTCCTGTATAGAAAATAGCTTAAAACTTAGCGGAGAAATACATGCAAGGCGATAAACAAATTATAATCAGTTTAAACAAGGTGCTTAAAAACGAGCTAACAGCCATTAACCAGTATTTTTTACATGCTCGTATGTTTAAAAAATGGGGGCTAGAAAGACTCAACGATTACCAATACAAACAATCCATTCGCGTGATGAAAGAAGCAGATAAAGTGATTGAACGAGTTTTGTTTTTGGATGGTCTGCCTAACTTGCAAAACTTAGGTAAGTTATTGATTGGTGAAGACGTAATCGAGTGTTTGCAAGGCGATTTATCGTTTGAAAAACAAGTGCAACGTCCACAGTTGGTAGAAGCGATTGCAGAAGCAGAAAAGCTACAAGATTTTGTGACGCGTGATTTACTCACCGAGTTGCTAGAGGCCTGTGAAGATACTATCGATTGGCTAGAAACCCAGCACAACTTGATTAAAGGGGTGACATTGCCTAATTATTTACAATCGCAAATCAGCGCTGAATAAGTGTTATAACCCAGTATCTTAAGAAAAAAGCCATGAAAATGGCTTTTTTTACGTCTTAAGTCAACCAGATTTTACTTGACAACGTTAACGTAAATGATAATAATTATCATTAATAATCAATAGACGAGAAAATATGTACGTTTGCGTTTGTAATGCAGTGACAGAGCGCCAAGTTTACCAAGCGGTTAAACAGGGTGCAAAAACTGTTAAACACTTAAAAGAGCAGCTTAATGTGGGCACAGAATGTGGCCGTTGTGTAAGCTGTGCGAAAGCTTGCATTAAAGAAGCGCATGCAGAGCAACGTCAAGAATTTGCAAAAAAACTCATTCAAATCGCGCCGATTCAGCTTGGCGCTGCTTAAGTGTAATCCCAATTAATTTCAAAAAATTTCAACTTCAAACAATCTTCACATGCGATGCAATTGTGGCGATAATATTTTGAGTTCTTTTTCTGCCGCTTTGTAATTTGGAAATAAGCTTTCTAGCACAGCATAAAATTTAGGTGAATGATTCATTTGCTTTAAATGCGCGAGCTCATGGCAAATCACATAGTTAATAATATTGGGCGGTGCTTGCAACAAACGCCAACTTAAGCGCACTTCACCACGACTATTACAACTGCCCCATCGAGATTGTGCATTAGAAAGCGTTAGCGGCGGTGTTGGCACGCCAAGCTTGGCAGATAAAATTTCAAGGCGGCGTGAAAAGTCTAGAAAAGCTTGTTTTTTATACCACATCAAAACCATACGACTACAGACCTTATGGTCATTGGCTTCTGGAGCATGTATGACTAGCTCGGCGTTTTCAAAGCGCGTAGATTTTTTAACATTGCTGACTAATTTTAGCTGAATATCTTGACCCAAATACAATAAATGCTCGCCATCAACCCATTCTATTTTTTCAATCTGATTGGCTTCTCGCGCTTCTAGTTTGCTTAAAATCCAATTTGATTTTTCTTGCAGAATTTGATGAAGCTGAAACTCAAAAATACGTTTTGGCGCGTGCACCACCAAGCCTTCTGTGGTAATTTTTAAGCCCACTGTACGGCGACTGCGACGCTCTAACAAGTAAGAAATCGTCTCGCCATTTGCAAAAGTGAGTACTTGTTTAGCCATGTTGGTTCAGCAACAGCATTTCAGATTCAATCCATGCTTCAACTTGCGCGTTCAAAGAGTCGGTTTTTAAATCTGTAGCTTGAATCGGATTTCCTATGTGTAATTGAATGACACCAGGCTTTTTGATAAATGAATTTTTTGGCCAACAGTTACCTGCGTTATGCGCCACTGGCACCACTTGTGTTTGAGTATGGGTCGCGAGCCAAGCGCCGCCAATATGATACTTTCCACGTTCACCCGGTGCTTTGCGTGTACCTTCTGGAAAAATCACCACCCATAAGCCTTTTTTTAGCCTATCTTTACCATTGGCGACCAGTTTTTTTAGCGCTTCTCGTCCCGCACTGCGGTCAATTGCAATGGGTGAACTCATCGCCAAGCCCCAGCCAAAAATAGGAATCCATAACAATTCACGTTTTAAAACATATACTTGCGTAGGAAATATCGCCTGAAATGCCAGTGTCTCCCAAGCTGATTGATGTTTTGCAAGAATAATACTTGGCGTGTTGGGGATATGTTCTAGCCCCGTAATTTCGTGGCGAATATTGCAAGTGATACGCAGCCACCAAATCATACTGCGTGCCCAACCAGAGATTAAATTGTTGCGGGTGATTGGCTTAAGCGGCAGGCTAAGTAACGCAATACAAGTGAATATTGGCGCAGTAATCACTTGGCCTAAAAAAAATAATAAGGAGCGTAAAATCAACATGCGTTAGGTTTTTTGGGGCTTTAATGCGCGTTAACTATTTATAAAAAATCAAACACAATGCGTTGTGCAGCTTCGTTTAAATCGTTACATATCCAAGTATTCTCTGGCAAAGCATGGCCTTTTGCGTCCGCATCTGGTGCTTTTGAGTCAGCAAGAGTTTGCTCGCCTTTACCTGTTAGTACCAAAATAGGCTGGCAGCCCGCGTTTGCAAAAGCTTGCAAGTCGCGTAACGAGTCACCAACTGCAGGCACTTCTTTCAACTCTACCGAAAATCGATTACCAATATCATCTATCATGCCTGTTTTAGGTTTGCGGCAACGGCAATTATCATCTGCCGCGTGAGGGCAATAAAATAGCGCATCAATACGACCGCCAACCAATGCTAAAGCGCGGTGCATTTTGTCGTGTATCGCGTTGAGAGTGACCATATCAAACAAGCCGCGCGCAATGCCAGATTGGTTAGTGGCCAGCGCTACGCGGTAGCCGTATTGGTTTAGCAAGGCGATAGATTCTAAACTGCCAGGAAGCGGAATCCACTCATTTGGGCTTTTAATGAAATTAGCGCTATCTTGGTTGATGACGCCATCGCGGTCTAGGATAACTAGTTTCATGTTTGAGTTTTAACTCGCTAATTTAGATAAATCTGCCACACGATTCATGGTTTGGTGCAAAGTTGAGAGTAAGCCTAAACGATTTGCCTTAAGTGCAGGGTCGTCTACATTTACCATGACATTATCAAAAAAGTCATCTACTGGCGCTTTTAATGCCGCCAAAGCTTGTAGCGATGCGGTGTAATCGCCACTTTCAAACATTTTATCCGCTTGCGGCTTCACTTTACTTAACGCCAAGTTGAGTGCAATTTCTGAAGGCTCTTGAAGTAGGTTCTCTTTGACATCTGCTTTGACTTCGCCCTCCACTTTTTTCAAGATATTGCCAACGCGTTTATTGGCGGCGGCTAGGGCCGGTGCTTCAGGCAATGCAGCAAAAGCATGAACAGCTTCCAACCTTCTAGGGACTTCCATCATGCGTTCAGGTGCTTGAGAAATCACTGAATCTACTTCAAGAGTGGTGAAGTTGTCTTGCATAAGCCCAGCTAAACGGTCATGGAAAAATGCATAAAGCCCTTGCATCGTTTCGTTAGCAATCGGTGGGAAACCTAGTGCAGCACATGCGACTAGATTAGATAAATCTAAAGGAAGTTGCTTTTCAATCAGTGTTCTTAAAATGCCTAGTGCATGACGACGTAAACCAAATGGGTCCTTGTCGCCAGTTGGTTTTTCACCAATGCTAAACAAACCCACTAAAGTTTCTAGCTTATCTGCAAGCGCAACAATCACACCCACTTGGCTTCGTGGCAACTCATCGCCTGCAAATCGTGGCTTGTAATGGTCTTCAATAGCATAGGCTACATCGTTATCTAGCTCTTCATATTGCGCATAATAGCGCCCCATAATGCCTTGTAACTCGGGGAATTCACCTACCATATCGGTAATTAAATCAGATTTTGAAAGCTTAGCGGCAAGCTCTGCTTTTGCAACCAAACTGGAATCACCCAATTGTGCGGCAATCGCTTTAGCAATGGCTACCACACGCGTATTGCGCTCACCTTGGCTACCCAGTTTGTTGTGGTAAACCACCTTAGTTAAACCTTCTAAGCGGCTATCCAAGGTCTTTTTGCGGTCTTGGTCAAAAAAGAATTTTGCATCGGCCAAACGCGGGCGCACTACGCGTTCGTTACCGCCAATCACTTTACTTGGGTCTTTAGGTGAAATGTTGGATACAATTAAAAACTTATTGGTAAGTTTGTTGTTGGAATCTATTAGCGGAAAGTATTTTTGATTTGCCTTCATGGTTAAAATCAAACATTCTTGCGGCACAGCTAAGAATTCTTCTTCAAACTGGCCAAGCAATACATTTGGGCGCTCAACCAAAGCGGTGACCTCATCTAAAAGCGCGTCATCTTCAATTGGTTTTAGGCCTAGTTTTGCTGCTGCGGCAGCGAGTTGCTTGGTAATTTCTGCTTTACGCGCGGCAAAGCTAGCAATCACACTGCCTTCATCAAACAA
>JAIYEJ010000318.1 GCA_027487055.1 Methylotenera sp.
AAATGGCATATTGCATCTTCTTCGACATTTGTTACAAAACCTCATACATTATTAATTGGATTTATTAAATTTTAAATACTTTTTTTATCTAGCTTATATTATCATAGGCTATAAAAGGTCATTGTCCTCTGGCGAGAATAAATACTTATTTTTTATGCTTTTAGGGGCTCTGGGTATTGCTACAGGCATACTGGATTATTTTGTATTTTCATCGAACTTAGAACTGTTTGTTGTTACTGATTTGGTTTCGCTTGGATTCTATTTCATGTTTTTCTATTCCTTAAAAACTCTGAGAATTTCTGGAAGCATACTAATGGCAACCCTCTCAACTTTGATTGTGATTGCGTTATTCTTTTTTAACACAGATTGGCCCAAATCTGATATTCACTTTTACTCAAAATATGGGTATTTAAATACATTGGAATACCTGATATTCTCCGTTTTTGCGGGGTTGGCATGCTTGATTATTTGTACAATTGTGCTGATTAAAATGTTAAAAAATGATTTTGTTCCGTTGAATTTGTTATTCATTGTATTTGGAATAATGGCGTTTTATATGGGTGACCTAATAAAATCAGGACTCGAGATTCATTTCATTTCTGACTTAAGTGTTCATTATAAATTTTTAGAATTGTTTTTTCCCATTAGACTATTTGTTTCTAAAGGTTTAATCATAACGGGTTTGCTATGGAAAAACTAAGTGCATTTACCTTAACCTTCTATTTTTTATGCTTGTTTATATTGGGCATTACATTCATTCTGATTTTGGCAACCCTCAATTCCAGAAAACGAACATTGTTGGATATTCAAAAGAAGGAGTTGGCGTTTGAATCAACCCTCAACAAAGTCCAACTCAAATCCATAGAAGACGAGAGAAGGAAATTGGGCAGTATTTTGCATGATGACCTTGGTCAATTATTGACCTTAATTCATATGCAGCTATCCGAATTGAAAAAAAATGACCGGGATAATTCATCGCTCAAAATGATTGAGGATCTCTGCAATACTGCATCAGAAAGGTGTTCCTCTATTTCTAAGATGCTCTTTCCTGCGTCACTCATTCGTTTGGGATTTATTGAAGGTTTGCATGAATTGATCTCCGACATTCAACATGCTACTGGGATACATATCGTATTTGAACACGATAATTTTGATCTATCAGATGACAGATCCAGCAATTTGTTTCGGATATTCCAAGAGTTGTTGAATAACACGTTGAAACATGCAAAAGCCTCCAAGGTTGTTATACGTATAAATCAAACGGATCGGGGCATTTGCGTGAATTATTCGGATAATGGAATAGGGTTAAATAAAAAATCGAATATTGATGGCTTGGGTGCAACAACGATCAAAACCCGCCTTCACATATTAAGAGGTGAAATCATCGCCTCGAATGAGGAAAATCAAGGATTTAAAATGTCATTTATCATGCCACATGGAGAGGATTGAAATAATCATTGCTGAAGATCATCCACTGATGAGGTCGGCCATATGCAGCAACTTAAACAATGGGTCTAGCGAAATCGAAATCATTGGTCAATGTTGTGATGGAATTGAATTGTTAGAAATTCTGAAATTCAAAAGACCCGACATTGTTTTGTTGGACTTGGAAATGCCTAGAATGGATGGGCTCGAAGTGTTGAAAGCAATTCGGGAAGAATATAAAAACCAAATAAAAGTGCTGGTATTTTCTGCGAATTCATCAAATTACATCAATCTAAAACTCATGCGAATGGGGGCTGATGGTATTATCTTCAAGAAAAGCTCAACCGAGGAGTTGATCAATGCGATTCAGATTGTTTATAAGGGTTCCGTGTTTTTTCAAGATTCAATTGCGTTTAAAATGCTATCGAATAGTCATAATATGAAGAAAGATTCTTTGGAGCAGTTCAATGCTGTAGACTTTGAAATTCTACAATTGATTTGCCAGCAGAAAAACGCAAATGAAATTGCCAAACAGATGAAAATGTCTGTGAACACGATTAATAAATATCGCGGCAAGTTGATGGAGAAAACCAATTCTCAAAATTTGGCTGGCATGGTGATTTTTGCCATTCAAAACGGCATATATGTGATTCCGAATAAAATGCCAGATGAGTTATAATGGCCATATTTTTATCTCGTACTGCTTCACGACTTTTTGGTTTGTTTGGGTGCTCGTTTATTGGTGATGATCCCAGCATCCTGCAATTTTCTACCCAATGGATCTGCTGCAGCAACCGTGGTTAAATCTTTCTCTAATCCCAATACGAAGAGTACTTGTAAATAGCTCCCAATAGCAACAGTAGGACTACCTCGCTCAATATTGTAAATGGTCTTTCTACCAAGACCTGTACGCTCTGCGATTTGCTCTGCACTCAATTTTCGACGCAAGCGAGCCAATTGTATATGCTCACCTAAATCTTTTAAAATCTTCAGGTTTTTAGGCAATATAGCGGGCGCTGTTTTCATTTAACTTGTCTTATAGAGGACAAATATATATTCAATTGTCCTTTTTATGACAAGTTATTTTCATCTTTATTAAAAGGACATTCCAGCATGCTTGAATTCATACATAACGATCCTGAATTCGAAGAGCTTATCTACATTGTATTGAAAGTATCTGTATTATCTGAAGTGGGTATAAATCGCTCCGCCAAGCCCCCATCCGTATTCATCCCAATTTAGAGCAATCACTCCACCACCCACTTGATTTGATTTCCGGTGCCTTCTATCTCAATCAAGTAGATTCCGGGCGATTCAGCAGTGAGCTTGATTTGTTGCTGGCCTTTTTCGATGCGATACGAGGATACTTTACTGCCCACAGCGTTGTAAA
>JAIYEJ010000045.1 GCA_027487055.1 Methylotenera sp.
AACGAACGTTACGAGGCCTGGATTAGTGAGTATACAGGCGGTAAACTGCTGATTATAGATGTGGACGAGAATAAGTTTATTGAAAACCCTGAGCATTTGGGGCAGGTAATTACTAAAATAGACGCTGAATTACACGGCCTGTTTTAGGCTGCCAATAACCATATTTATTTAAGCCGTGGCATTTTTGCTGCGGCTTTATTGTTGTATATTGTTGCAAAGTGTTTGCAGATCATTAGGTTAACTTTTTTGCCTGGTTTGTTTTTATGGTGTTTTAGCTACACATCAAAAAATTGTTAAAAAACTATTGTTTACTAACAATTAATAATAACTTTGTAAAAACAACTGTAAACTTTTATTTAGAAATGAAAAAAATATTTACCACAGTATTAGCTTTAACAACGGCTTTGTTTGTAAGCAATACAGCTAACGCCCAAATAGCAAACGGGTCTATTGCTCCTGATTTTACGGGCACAGACCTTAACGGTAACACCTGGAACCTTTACGATCTTTTAGACCAGGGTTATTCTGTAGTTATTGATTTTTCTGCTGCCTGGTGCCCACCTTGCTGGGCTTACCACAACAGTGGCGCGCTAGAAGATTTATACGTTAACCACGGCCCTGCAGGCTACTCTGGCGTGGCTAACGGTACTACTAACGATGTCATGGTTCTTTTTATAGAAGGTGAAGGAACAAACTCTTTGGCTCAGCTACAAGGTGTTAACGCTGGCAATACTTATGCTACTGCAAGCGAGGGCGATTGGATTACCGGTACACCATACCCTATTATCGACAATGCATCGTTTAACAGCGCATACGGAATCAGCGCTTTCCCAACAATATATTTAATTTGCCCTAACCGTATTATTACAGAGGTTGGCCAGGCATCTACTAGTAATATTTATGCTGCTGCACAGGCCTGCCCGGTTGCTACTTTCCCGGTTGACCCTGCTATCCTTTCTTACACTGGCGAAACTTCAAGCTGCTCTTCAATAGACCTTAAAGCTAAGTTGCAAAACATGGGTACTGCCGCTTTAACATCGGCAACCATTAAAGCATACTTTAACGGTACTGAAATTGCAAGCTACAACTGGAGCGGTAACCTGGCTAAATATGCTGTTACTGAAGTAACGGTAGGCCAATACACTCCTACACAATCTGGTTCTGTGCAAATTAAAGTAACATCAACTAACGATGATGTTGCTAACGATGCGGTAACAACTACCATTGGCCCTGCTGTACAAGCTGTAAACCAATACGTAACTGTTAAAATTACTACTGATGCTTACGGCAGCGAAACTACCTGGAAACTTAAAAAAGGTAACGGTCAGGTTGTTGCTCAAGGTGGCCCTTACAACGACCTTCAGCAAGCCGGCTCTACTGTACAGACTCCTGTAACGGTTACCCTGCCAGCAGTTGATTGCTACTCTTTCGAAATTACTGATTCTTATGGCGACGGTATGTGCTGCAACTACGGTGACGGTTCTTACACTGTTACTGACGGTGCCGGAACTGTTTTAGCTTCAGGTTCTGAATATACTACTTTAGACAAGAAAAAATTCAATGTACTTGTTTTAGGTACTGAAGAAGAAGCGCCGCTTAACGGTAACATTTCTATCTTCCCTAACCCATCGGCAGGTAACTTTAACATGAACATGAGCCTTGTAAACAAATCAAACATTGCTATTAACGTTACTAACGTAATGGGCCAATTGGTTTACTCTGAAAATAAAGACAACATGGCTGCAGGACAACACCTGTTAAACATGGATCTTTCTTCTCTATCTAACGGTATGTACATGGTTAACGTGTTTGTAGGTAACAAACTTTACAGCCAACGTATTTCTATCGCTAAGTAATTAGTAAGATAATATAGTTTTGTAACCGGCACTTTGGCTTGCATTTTGCATACCATTTGCCGGTTACTTATTTAATAGAACGTAAACTATAATGAAAAACATATTCCTTTTGGCCGCTTTGGCCCTATCAGTGCAAGTGTTTGCCCAAACAGGCGGCACGGTACCTGCCATTAGCGTTAAAAAAATTGATGGTACTACCTTTAACACCCAAGACCTTAGTAATGGTGGCAAACCCATGATTATTAATTTTTGGGCTACCTGGTGTGCTCCGTGTGTAAAAGAGCTTAATACCATTGCTGAGGATTACCCTACATGGCAAAAAGAAACCGGCGTTAAGCTGGTAGCGGTGTCTATTGACGATGCCCGTAACACTGCCAAAGTAGGCCCGTTTGTTGATGCCAAAGGCTGGGAGTATGAAATTATCCTTGACCCCAACAGTGACTTTAGGCGTGCAATGGGTGTAAACAACCCACCTATGACGTTTTTAGTTGATGGTAGCGGCAAAATTGTATGGTCGCACAACAGCTATGCCCCCGGCGACGAGGAAGAGTTGTACGAAGAGGTGAAGAAGCTGGTTAAGTAGTTAATATGGAATAGATCCCGCATTAAGTGCGGGATGACAATAAAGAATGAATGCCCTTTCCGAATTATCGGGAGGGGCATTCTTGTTTTAGTCCCCCTTTAAATAAAGGAGGTGTTCTGTTTTCGATTTAACCGAAAACAGAAAGGGGGATTTTTAATGCTATAAAAGCTATCACCCAATAGTGTAAAATAAATGCTAATTAAAAATCCCCCGCCCTCCGGGCACCCCCTTTATAAGGGGGATCTTTCTTACCTTTGAAAAATAGAAAAAGTATAAAATAATAAACGACCCTATTTACGGGTTTATACAAATACCGAACGATTTGGTATTTGCGCTGATAGAGCATCCCTACTACCAGCGCCTGCGCCGCATTAAGCAGCTGGGCATGACGTACCTTGTTTACCCGGGCTCTAACCATACGCGCTTTCACCACGCGTTGGGCGCTATG
>JAIYEJ010000344.1 GCA_027487055.1 Methylotenera sp.
AAGAATCTTTTTCTGGCTTGGCTCTGTTCATGTCAATTTTAGCTGGTGCCCATGCATCCAAATATGCCGAGGCAATTTATTCAAATCTTTCACCCTTTTGGTTGGCTAAAACATTTTCTATTGAAGCATCAGTATTTTGGGGGCTCGTGTATCTTGCTCTAATTTTCTTTATTTTGGGGCAGGTAGTACAAAACAAAAGAGCTGACAAAGCAATCGGAAAACTTGATTCTATGATTAAAAGATTGCAGACTTTACCTGCTGAAGGGTACCTGCCTTCTTATCAATCTTGTTATAGAGTTGCAGCAGCAAACTCATTTCTTGTGCTTTTAAGTCCTGAAACAAAAATAGAACAAGTAGAACTTGCAATAAGAAGTGTTTTAGGTTCAATCTTAGAGACTGCAAGAGACTTCGATAAAGCCGGTGAAATCGAGTACGCCGCTAACATAATGCTCTGGCATGCTGAAGGCAAGGATGTTGAAGCAACTAAACCTCTAGAATTAATACCAAACATGATTAATCACCCTGACTTGGAGGGGGTTTTAGAGTTGATTCCAGCTTTATCAACTACAACAACTAATAATATAAAAGACAAATACAATCAAGACAAACTGGTGAAGCCTATTTTATTACCAATCCCTAAAAATAGAAAACCAATTTATGACACAAACATGAATCTACGCTCGCAATTACTACCTGGGGCGCCATATGCCTTTATATATAAAGTCTTTGCATCTTACAAAAACATTAACACACTATTTGATTGGCTGGATAATGATTGCGCCGCAAGCTTGGAAACAATTAACCAAGTAAAGTCCTACTTTATGCCCAATGGCGCTGGTGAAAACATACGCAGTTTCGGCTCCTTACCTATCTTATTACCATCAGCTAATGCAACTACATCCGAAGCCTTACCATTGGGAGTTTTAAATATACATAGTGCTAAAGAAAACATTCTAGAAGATAATGGACAAACTTTATTTACACCTTTGCTTGAGCCGTTCTTGATGCTATTATCGATGTTATTATTGAAAAGAACTGAATTACTAAGTTAACGTCCAATAGTCGTTAATTTTCTTAGTAAGAGAAAGGGCCTGAATGACTACATTACTAAATGCACTTATGACGGAAACCACAATGGATGAGACACTTAAATCTGGAGCTAAACAAATTAAAAGCGTTGGCATCAGCTCAGGTGCTCGTTCGTTTCGAGTAACCGCCAAAGATGGCTTTATCACCACTGAGCTTTACCCTAATTCTAGAACAATAGATTCTAACACTCGCCGCCACACCCTACTTAGAGCAAAGTAAGGTATGCCTTAGATAGCTTTACACTTTTGACAAGACTCTTTCAAAATGACTAAGCCATGACTTAACAGTCATTAACCTTCTGCCATAAGTTGATTCTGAACTTAATCCACTTTGATTTCTAATTGAAGCAGGTACAGCAAGCTTTGGATTATGTAGAACGAAATTAAATACCTCATTTGTTAAAGCTATCTTAGCAATCTCGGCAACCTGATTTGCGTAGCTCTGCCTAGCAATGGTCATCCCCAAATCAGTTGCTTGGTAAGACTGGCTCTGTCCATTGTAATTGATAAGCCCAAGCCATAGGGCTGCATTACAGTAATAGTCGATTTGCCGTGGTACTATATCAAACATTAATGAAATGTCTTCTTTTGAAGTCGACTCTACGCCTGCAATCTTTATAACAACATCAATAACCTTATCAAGTTTATCTGCTTGTGGAAATGGTGCAGATTCATTTACATCACCTCGCCTCGGCTTAATAGCTTTAATATCCACACTAGGCAACGTCCCTCTTAGGCGATAAAGCTTCTGACTTCTTTGGTCAATGCTATAAACATCTCCATTGGCCTCAAAAGGCATAAACCTATAAACACCTTCTTGATAGAAAAATATGTAGCTTGATACGGATTTTCTAGTTTTGGAGAAATTCTCCCAAAATCTGTGAGGGTAAAGTAACTGCCTTATGTTGATATTTGATGCAGAGCCTATTTTGGCTTCAATTAAATAAATTCCTGAACCTCCCTCATAACCACCATCCACCTCTACTTGAACTCCTCTAACAGGATAGTGCGTACTACCAATGTTAAAGTCCAAGTCACAGCGCTTACGTCCACGAATAGTGAGACGAGATTCCTCACCAAAAACATCGTCTAGTATGCCAGTAGCATAAGCTATATCTAGAGCAGCAGACTCACTAGAGGGGTTTTCATGGTCTAGTGTGATAAGGTCTGGTGGAGAGACTTCTTTAACTTTAGCTGAAATGTTCTCCTCAATATCAAGAAAGGGAGAATTTCTGGCTATACGATAAAGACCATTGTTAATAGCTAGTATAGATAGGCCATGTGATTTCATTATGCTAGGCGTTCCCTCACGGAAATCAACCTTACACATTAATCTAGGCTCCTTATAAAGCTTTATATCATCTGCTTTAATGTCATAGTAACCTATGCTATCAACTGCGTTTAATATCGGGTATTCCTCAAATATCTGACTCCATGCATCATCACGATTTATTGCAGAGACCATATCAATAGTTCCTTATCACAAGCTCTTTGATTTTACCTCGCCCACTAGCTTTGCAATTTATAGCACGATTTGCATGGACTTCTTTAAAGTTGTAGGCTTTGCTTTTGTAGAGGTCTAATACCTTAGGAGTATATGAGTTTGATAACATAAAATAAGCCCCTACCTCATGAATATGGTCACATAGCTTTTTAAGCTCTAACTGCATGCCTTCTCCAAAACCAAGTTTGGTATAACTAGTAAAATTTGAGGTCTGATTTACAGGATGATACGGAGGGTCAAAATATACAAAATCGCCTGCGCTTATCTTGTTCCTAATTTTGGTAAAATCAGCACATTGAATTTTTGCATGTTTTAATGCGATAGCACATGCTTTGATGTTTTCTGAGTCCAAAATTGACGGATTTAAGTATCTACCAAAAGGGACATTATTTTGACCCTTAGAATTTACCCTCCATAACCCGTTATATCCTGTTTTATTTAGATACATAAACCTACTTGCCCGCTCTATATCATTTAAACTCCCAAATACATCATTATCTCTATCTAGCGCTCTAATCTGGTAGTAGTAATCAGAATCATTAATGTGTCTAGACAGGTCTATAATAAGTTTATTTGGCTTGTCCCTTATAACTTTATATAGATTTACTAGTTCAGGATTTAAGTCAGCTAAAGTGGCAAGTTTTGGTTTTACTGCAAAAAAAAGCGCACCACCTCCGAGGAAAGGCTCAAAGTAATGATTGTACGAAACTGGGAGTAAAGGAATTAACTCATTAAGTAGCTGACGTTTTCCGCCTACCCATTTAACTGGTGGCTTACACATTAACTACCTTATGGATAATAATAAATACTGAAGTTCTAAGCTTATTCATTAAAAATTACTTATTTATGATTCCAGCATATTACATTAAAGATGGATATCACAGGCTTTTGAATTCCTAGCCTCCTCTAAATTCCAAACATTTATAGATGTTGTAAACAAAAAAATCTCCTCATTTAGTACCATATTTACTAATACTCACGCATAGGAAAGATTGAGCGGATTAAAATTGCAACCACCCCCCAGCCCTTGAAAATCCACGAATACCGTGATAACGTCGAATACGTTGATACAGCGATACATGATACCGTGTGTCTTGAAAATAATCGTTATATTACATATAGATACGGCTAATTTTAAAAACATAAAATGCATACTCAGAATCCAAGTAAGAGAAATATATTAATACTAAGAATTGTGGTTTGGGTTATTCTACATATTGCTGTATGACTTGCAAATTTGTATGTGTATGATTTTAAAGGATTTTAATGCAATATACTACTCAGTCCTTGCAGGCTTGCCTAACGGCCTCCAAACCCGTTAAGCACCGACCTCCAAAATCGACCTGCAAGGACACTTTATAAATGGTTAGGAGAATGCAATGAGTAACAGCGCCAAACAGCAAAACACAAAATTACCATCCAAAGTTAAGCATGCATCCACTGCTGC
Organism: Methylotenera sp.; assembly: GCA_027487055.1. Classification (GTDB taxonomy): domain Bacteria; phylum Pseudomonadota; class Gammaproteobacteria; order Burkholderiales; family Methylophilaceae; genus Methylotenera_A. The sequence goes on from JAIYEJ010000344.1 coordinate 4,040, forward strand.
TACACCACCTATTACTGCCCAAACACAGGGTGT
>JAIYEJ010000093.1 GCA_027487055.1 Methylotenera sp.
CAATTGCGCGCACAACATTGGCGCTATTGCCCGAAGTGGTAATGCCAATCAACACATCTTTTGGCGTGCATAACGCTTCGACTTGACGCGCAAAAATGTAATCGTAACCATAATCGTTGCCAACAGAAGTAAGTATAGAAGTATCGGTGGTGAGCGCAATTGCGGGCAAGCCTTTACGCTCTTTTTTAAAGCGGCCAACAATTTCAGCCGCAATATGCTGACTGTCAGCTGCGCTTCCGCCATTGCCACAAATTAGAATTTTGCCACCATTTTTAATGCAGTTTTGCAGCAAAACCCCGACTTCTGAAACTTGCGGAAACAAGGCCTCTAGCGCACTAAACATAGTCATATGTTCGGCATATTCACCCTTTAAATAACTCACATATTTCATTCAATATTGTCCATGACTTTTATCGATTAGCAGTAAGGGTCTTCTTGCATTAAATAATTTTTCACATAATCGCTCACGCCATCTTCTAAACTCGTAAACGGTGTTTTGTATCCAGCATTTCGCAGTTTTTTTATGTCTGCTTGAGTAAAGTATTGATACTTACCTTGTAAATCAACTGGCATATCAATGTAAGTAATATGTGGCTGACGGCCTTGGCTTTTCATCACGTTTTCGCTTAAATCTTTAAAGCTACGTGCTTGGCCAGTACCTACATTATAAATGCCATTTGTAACTGGTTTAGAAGCCAGTGCACCTGTTAAAAAGTGTACGACTACATTGGCTGCATCTTTCACATATACAAAATCACGCAACTGCATGCCGTCTTCTACACCTGTTTTGGTGCCTTTAAATAGCTTCATGGTGCCAGTTTCTTTAAACTGGTTAAAGGTGTGAAACGCCACGCTCGCCATGCGCTCTTTGTGATATTCATTTGGGCCATATACATTAAAAAACTTAAAGCCCGCCCAAGCGGGTGGCGTAGGTTGTTTATATGCAATTTGTTTTAATACCCACTGGTCAAAAAAGTGTTTTGAATAACCGTAACCATTGAGTGGACGCAAGTTTTCTATACTTGCATCGTCATAACCCGCATCGCCGCCGCCATAGGTTGCGGCTGAGCTCGCATAAAAGAAAGGCACTTTATTAACAGCGCACCAAGACCACAAGTCTTGCGAATACTGAATATTAGATTCGACTAATTTATTAAAATCAGTTTCTGTTGTGGCGCTGATTGCACCCATGTGAATAACGGCAGTAATCTCATCACTTGCTGCTTCATTATTTTCTAGCCAGTCAAACAGTTGGTATTTATCTAGATATTCGAAGTATTTTCTGTGGACAAGGTTTTGCCATTGATTTTCATGCGTGATGTGATCGACAATCACCAAATCATCGCGACCATGTTTAGTGTTGAGGTGCCAAGCGATGATAGAGCCTATCATGCCCGCGCCGCCGGTAATAACAATCATGCGTGGTTACTTTCTTTTAAGCCATTTAACAGTAGCAGTAAATAAGACGACAAGGATTGTAAATACAATACTTATTCTCATTCAGACTTTCCTAATCACTGCGCTGATTATACCGCTTATTCTTTTGCACCCAAAGCTTGCGCGCGTAATTTGGTCATTTCAGCGTCTTTTTTGGCTTGAGCACTATCATACTCACTTGAAACCCAGCCTTGCAGATTTTCTAACGCGATTTGTGTCATAGCGTGTATCCATGGTTCAGATTCATTAAGCGCAGGGATGTAATTGTAGTCACCACCGCCGTTGCTTTGAAAAATGTGCTTTCCTTCCATCGCAATTTCTTCTAACGTTTCAAGGCAATCGCTGCTAAACCCTGGGCAAATCACATCAATATGCGCGATTTTGGCTTTACCTAATGCCTCTAAAGTGCTTGCCAGATATGGCTTGAGCCATTCTTGCTTGCCAAAGCGCGATTGAAACGCGACCAAATACTCGTCTTTATCTAAGCCCAAAGCCTCTGCTAATAAACGCCCTGTTTTGTGACATTGGCAGTGGTATGGGTCGCCTTTGGTTAAATGCACTTTTGGCACACCATGAAAGCTCATGACTAATTTTGACGGTTTTCCACCGTTAAGTCGCCAGTGCTCAAGCACGCTCAATTTGAGCGCATTAATATAAGCAGGGTGGTCGTGATAATTGCGTATGCTACGAATCGCTGGGACGTTGCGCATTTTAAGTAGCGTTTTCCATACGCTATCAAATGCTGCGGCGCTACTGCTGGCGGCATATTGCGGGTAGAGAGGGAACAGCAAAATACGGTCGCAATGTTGCGCTTTCAGTGACTCAATGGCAGATATCATGCTTGGGTTGCCGTAGCTCATGCCAAGTTCCACAACAAAAGGAGATTTAACCTTTTCGCCTAAAAAACCTTTTAATAAATGAGTTTGATTTTTTGCATGTACCAATAATGGCGAGCCTTCCTTTGTCCATACTTGGGCATATTTTTCGGCAGATTTTTTGGGGCGGATCACCAAAATAATACAATGCAAAATCCAACACCAAATAAATCTTGGGATTTCCACCACGCGCCTATCCATTAAAAATTGTTGCAAATAAGGCCGCAAAGCCTTGGCTGTGGGGGCGTCAGGGGTGCCTAAGTTAGCCAACAGTATGCCGACTTTGAGTTGGTCGCCATGTTTGTAATCTGGTTCGGGGTTGTAATATGCCATTATTGCCTTGTTATTAGTTAAAAAAAGTTAGCTTGATGATAATGCGTTTGATAGCAATTTCGCCGTTACATCCACAATCGGAATCACTCGTTCATACGCCATTCTGGTTGGGCCAATCACACCCAGCGTACCAACAACTTGACCGTCGGCCTCGTATGGGGCAGTGACCATGCTACATTCGTCTAGCGGCAAGTAGCCACTCTCGCCACCAATAAATATCTGTATGCCTGCTGCACGTTGGCTGTTATCTAACAACTGCATTAGACTTGCGCGCTGTTCAAAAATATCAAATAGCTTGCGCAAGCTGTTGACGTTGGTGGACAGCTCATCCACATGCAGTAAATTGCGCTCGCCTGCAATAACAACGCCGTCAGTTGAATCTGCTTGCTTGTTGGCTTCTAGCGCGGCGTTCATGAGTTTATTCATGTCGGTTTGCATTTGTTTAAGTTCAGCATGCAGTTTTTGTTGCACTTCTTCAAAGGTTTGGCCAGCAAAATGTGCATTAAAATAGTTGCTGGCTTGTGTTAAATCACTCGCCGAATAAGGTTTATCAGCCAA
>JAIYEJ010000187.1 GCA_027487055.1 Methylotenera sp.
AAGGCTTGATAAAACGCCAATCTAGAAGTCGATATCTTGCCTGCCTTAACTGCGTTTAATACTGCACAATCGGGTTCGTGCAAGTGCTTGCAGTTATTAAAGCGGCATTTTCCTAAATATGGTCTAAATTCAACAAACGCGTACTCTATCTGATTGGTTGATAGATGATGTAAACCAAACTCTTGCAATCCAGGTGAGTCAATCAGGGTGCTATTGTTATCAAGATGGTACAAATGTGCCGCAGTAGTGGTATGTTTACCACTATCGAGCGCTTCAGACATGATTTGAGTGCGTACGTTTTGATCTGGCAGTAAGGCATTGATTATGGTGGATTTACCCATGCCAGACTGACCCACCAATACGCTTTGCTGATTGCTAAGATATGGCCTTAATACTGATATATCTTGTTTGGCTGACAAATATAAGACTTGGTTACCTAGTGCTTCATAAAGCTTAAGCTTAGTTTTTGCCTCGTTTGCTTCTGTTAAGTCACATTTGTTTAGCACGATAAGCGGTTTAATGTTCGCCGCTTCTGCAGCGACTAAACATCGGTTAAGTAAAGCTTCATAAAAGCTGGGTTGGGTTGCCAACACAATGATGATTTGCGTGACGTTAGAAGCAAGAATTTTGCTTTTAATACTGCTACTACGATAAAGCAAGGTTTTACGTGGCGCACTTGATTCTACAACGCCTTCAGCACTATCGGTGAGCTTTATGGTAACGATATCGCCACAAGCAAGATCAGTTTTTTTGCCGCGCGTGACGCAACTAATGCGTCGTAAAGCGTGTGTTAAGGGGTCAGCAACTTCAACTTCATACCGTTTGCCGTAGGCAGCAACAACTAAGCCTTGCATGTTAATGAATGCATTTATTTTTCAAATTTGTAATAAGTTTGATTTAGGTAAGCAGCGACATTCAGCTCTTCTTCATCAAACCATTTTAGACCTAGCATGGTGTTGCAATTACGCACTTGTGTGATCAAACCTTTGGATGTCTTGATTTTATTGTACTCACGCGTGTAAATTGCAGAGCCATCGCCACCAAAACTAGATGCGTGACATGAAATACAATTTTTTTCATGCAAGGATTTACCTGCAACAGCATCTGCTTTGCTAAATAGGTCATTCGCATTTGTGCTCAAGCTTATAGTTAGGCTTAAAAAACAACATAAAAAAGAAGTGAACTTGACCATTTATTCAGTATACGCCGCTAATTTAGAAATACGTATACTCGCAGGAGGGTGCGAGTCATAAAACGCAGAGTGTATAGGATCTGGTGTCAATGTAGATGCGTTATCGCGATAAAGCTTCACTAATGCGCTGACCAAGTCTTTTGCGTTAGCATTTTTTGCAGCGTAATCATCAGCCTCAAATTCATTTTTACGAGAGTAGCTGGCCATCAATGGGCGCAAAATAAACAAAAATACGGGGGAAACCAACAAAAATAAAATAAGTGCCATATGGTTGCTTTGCGTTGTCACCCCAAGCCCGTTATAAAACCAAGCTTGATTCATTAACCAGCCAAGTAGCGCTAAGCCTAAAAAGCTGACAAAGAACATCATGGCAATGCGTTTAATGACATGGTGATGCTTAAAGTGTCCAAGTTCGTGCGCAAGTACTGCTTCAATTTCATCTGTATTTAATCTGCTTAATAGGGTGTCAAAGAACACCACACGCTTGCTACTTCCAAAGCCGGTAAAGTATGCATTTCCGTGACTGCTGCGGGCTGAACCATCCATGACAAATAAACCTTGCGATTTAAAACCACATTTGGTTAATAACGCTTCAATACGGTTTTTGAGAGATTCATCTGATAGTGGGGTAAATTTATTAAACAAAGGCGCAATAAAAGTAGGGTATACCGCCAACATGAGTATATTAAAAACACTCCAAACCACCCATAAATAAAACCACCAAAAGCTGCCAGCACCTTGCATTAGCCAAAGTGCGACAAAAAGAATCGGTAAACCGAGGGCCAAGCCAACTAAGCTGTGTTTTACTAAGTCACTAAAAAACATGGCTTTTGTCATTTTATTAAAGCCAAATTTTTCATCTACAGTAAACGCTTTATAATATTCAAATGGGATATCGATCGCGGCACTGACAAGCATTGCACTGCAAATCACTACTGCACCACGAATAATTTCATGGTTTTGTATGATGTTTTGCCAGAAAGTATCTAACCATTGCAAGCCACCGCCTACCGTAAACCCAGCCAATAATAAGGCTTGGACTATCATTTCGTTGAGTCCAAGTTTAGTTTTTGCAGTTGAATAATCAGCAGCTTTTTGGTGAGCTTCTAAGGTGATATTTTCGCTAAATGCACCAGGTACCTTGACGCGGTTTTTTTGCACGTAGTCAATTTGACGCCAACCTAGCCAAAGCCGTGTGAGCGTTGTTAAAACAAGTAATGTGATAAAAATAATTGTTAATGTAGATGCCATAAATTTTCTAAAACATGCTCTTTAAAAGTTAAGTAAAAAGCTTGGTTAAGGCTTTTAGAGTTAATAAAATCTAATTTAAGTGTAAACTAGCAC
>JAIYEJ010000280.1 GCA_027487055.1 Methylotenera sp.
CAAGGAACAAATCTGATAATTAATGTACTATAAGTTTGTTTTACTAATGTGAAACAATTCATTAACAATATTTACAATTTTTTTAAAGATTGAATTTAAAAAGTTATATTTACGATAATTTAAAAAATTGAATTTATAGACGATTGGGGAAATAAATGATTAAAAATTTAGTTTTATCCAAGTACAACAAATGCTTGATTCTGTTAACAGCTCTTACTGCAAGTACTAATGTTTTAGCAGAAGGTGCAATGGTATTAAAGTCGACTGATTTTGTCGGTATTTCGTTTTGGTTAATTTCAATGGCCTTGGTTGCATCCACGGCCTTTTTCTTTTTAGAGCGCGATCGCGTTGCAGGTAAATGGAAAACGTCTTTAACTGTTTCAGGTTTGGTAACATTAGTTGCTGCAGTGCATTACTTTTATATGCGCGATGTTTGGGTTGACACTGGCGATACGCCAACCGTTTATCGCTATATCGATTGGTTAATTACAGTGCCATTACTGATGATTGAGTTTTACCTGATTTTATCAGCCATTACAAAAGTACCGGCTGGCGTATTTTGGCGCTTGCTTATTGGTACTGTCGTTATGTTGGGATTGGGCTATGCAGGTGAAGCAGGTTACATCGGACTATGGCCAGCATTTATATTTAGTATGTTGGGTTGGTTCTTTATTCTTTACGAAGTTTTTGCTGGCCAAGCTAGCAAAATTAGTGCAACACAAGCTTCACCAGGTGTGCAATCTGCATTTAATACCATGCGTTGGATAGTAACAGTTGGTTGGGCAATTTACCCATTGGGTTATTTCTTAGGTTATTTAACAGGCTCAGACCCTAAAGAAAGTGCTGGCATGTTGAATATTGTTTACAACCTTGCAGACGTTGTAAACAAAATTGGTTTCGGTTTAATTATCTGGAATGTTGCAGTAACTGAAAGTGAAAAAAAGTAACATAATCAATTTTTAAAATATGAATTTGCTTTGCGGATGGTCGTATTATTAAGCTGCAGTTGGATTAGTAACAACCACCGCAAAGTTTTTCATAACAATAATGATGATTGTGACTAAAATGCATATACAAGCTCATGCTTACCAACCTATGGTATCTAAAAAGGTGTCATCTTTTTTAATTGATGATATAAATCGTGACGACCTTATACAAGTAGAGCGGTTAATGTACGATATTTTTTTTAAATCTTCAAATCTCACTAAAAACCAAAATTTAAGTCTTTCAGCAATTCAGCATCACTTTTCATCAACTGGTCATCAAGTCAGAGCCCGTTTGTGCTTGGATGCGTGTACCAAACTATGCGTTAAACCAAATGACATGTTTATTTTAGCAGCCGCTACAGAGTTGCTACACAATGCCTCGCTTATTCATGATGACTTACAAGACCATGATGATGTGCGACGAGGAAAAGTCACGGTTTGGAAAGAATATGGCCAGAATATTGCTATTTGTGCTGGCGACTTACTTTTATCGGCGGCTTATGGTGTACTTGAAAATTATCTCCATACAAAAACATTACCTAAAATAATATCTACGCTTCATGAAAAGACACGCTTAGCGATAGAAGGTCAGTCTGATGACTTAACCTACAAAGATAATCAAAAAAGTGCTAAAAAAATATCAATTGAACAATATGTACATATCGCGGTAAAAAAATCGGGCGCGTTACTAAGCTTACCATTAGAGCTAGCACTAATTGCTGCAGAAAAGATTGAACATATTGATACCGCACGAAAAGCTACAGAAGCTTTTGCTGTTGGTTATCAAATTGCAGATGACCTTGAAGATAGTGCTAAGGATGCAGGCAGCTATGCAAAAAAACCAAGCATCAATATTACTTTTGTATTGAATGCATTGGGCTATGAAAACGAGAAAGAAAAATCTATAGCAATGTGTCAAAAATATTTAAATGATGCCATTTATCACGCACAAAAATTACCCGCAGATTCTGGACAATTGTTGGTTAATTTGGCTAAAAAATTAGAAATCAAAATAAAGCATTAATCAATCATGAAGCGAGCACTTGTGATTGGCGGTGGCTTTGGCGGAATGGCTGCTGCCATTCGACTGAGAGCTAAAAACTATGAAGTAACAATTGTAGATAGAAGCCCGATGTTAGGCGGACGTGGTCAAGTTTTTTTAAGAAATGGTTACAAACATGATGCTGGTCCGACGGTGATTACTGCGCCATTTTTATTGGAAGAGTTATTTGAGCTTTTTAATGAAAAGCTTTCTGATTATTTAACCTTTGTTCCACTAAAACCTTGGTATCGCTTTTATTTTGCGGATAAAACCACTTTTGACTATGGTGGTACGCTTGAAGAAACACTAACTGAAATTGCAAAAATTTCACCTGAAGATGTTCCGGGTTATCGCCGTTTATTAGAGCATTCACAAAGCATTTTTAATGTGGCATTTGTGCAATTATCCATTGTCCCGTTCAATCATTTTTTCAAGATGATTGCATTGATTCCAAAATTGGTTTTACTGCGAAGCTATGAGACCGTTTGGCAAATGGTGTGCCGATTTCTTAAACATGAAAAACTAAGACAAGCATTTTCGATACAGCCGCTTTTAGTGGGTGGCAACCCATTTTCTACCACCAGCATATATGGATTGATTCATTACTTAGAGAGAGCTTATGGTGTATTTTTTGCCATGGGTGGGACGGGCGCAATCGTCAATGCTTTATCTGGTTTGATGAAAAGACAAGGTGTGCATATTGTGTTGAATACAACAGTCACTTCAATTGACATTGAAAACAATCAAGCCAAGCGAGTGGTATTGAGCGATGGCACCACACAGGAGGTGGATTTAATCGTGTCAAATGCAGATCCAACCTATCTTTATCAAAACATGGTGGAAACCCGTCAAACCGCGACAAGCACCAAATTTAAACTAAAAGTTGCTCATTATTCAATGGGGCTTTTTGTGGTGTATTTTGGCAGCACCAAAAAATATGAAGCGGTTGCACACCATACCATTTGGCTAGGCAAAACTTATAAAAAACTGTTGCATAATATTTTTGACAAAAAAATACTTTCTGATGATTTTTCACTTTACCTTCACCGACCAACCGCAACCGATGCCAGTTTTGCGCCAGAAGGATGTGATAGTTTTTATGTTTTGTGCCCTGTTCCCAACTTGCAAGGGAACATTAATTGGGAAACAGAAGGGGATATGCTCAAAAACAGAATCATTGACGCACTTGATCAAACAATTTTGCCAGACCTTAAACAACATATTGTCGAAGACTTTTTTATGAGTCCTGTCGATTTTAAAGAAAACTATCTCAGCACGTATGGGGCAGGATTCTCAATTGCCCCCCTATTTCGGCAATCAGCATGGTTTCGGTTTCATAATCAATCAGAAAAGATTAAAAATCTTTACATTGTAGGTGCTGGAACGCACCCAGGTGCAGGTTTGCCTGGCGTGTTATGTTCTGCTAAGGTGGTGGATAGTATGCTGCCAAGGGCAACTGAGTGAACACAAGCGCGCAACCAGTTTTTTCAAATACGTATTTAAAAGAGTCTGAAGCGATTCTTTTAAATAAAGGAAAAACATTTTATTGGGCGCGGTTTTTCTTGACTCCAATATCTGCTCAAAGAGCCACTAGACTCTATCGATTTTGCCGTTTTATCGATGACTTAGCAGATGAAGCGCTAGATAAAATTGCTGTAAAAGAATCATTAACCTGCATTCAATCCGAGCTTGAAATTGGTCATTCTGAGCATTTGGTGGTAGCCGATGCGATTCAACTTTTTAAAGAATGTGATATTCCTGTGTATATTCCATGTGAGTTAATCAACGGGGTGATGTCAGATTTGTCTCTAGTTCGAGTAAAAACCGAAGCAGAGTTATTAACCTACTGCTATCGGGTGGCTGGAACGGTTGGCATTATGATGTGCAAAGTGTTAAATGTGAGCAATCCTACCGCGCTTTTTCATGCGATAGACTTGGGGATTGCCATGCAAATGACCAATATTTGCAGAGATGTGTACGAAGATGCCATGATGGACAGAATCTATCTGCCAGAATCCATTTCTGGCAACATGTCACCGCAGCACGTTTTCAATGAAAACAAATTGGAGCAAGACTTACTCGTTCAATCGGTGTCAAAGCTATTAAATAAAGCAGATGACTACTATGCCAGTGCTTATTTAGGCCTTGCCCATTTGCCATTTCGGTCACGTGTGAGCATTTTGGTAGCGGCAACTTTATATCAAGCAATTGGTCATCAAATTCAACAAAAACCCATTCTGGCCTTAAGCATGAAAGTGTATGTGCCCAAGAGATTGAAGCTTTTATTAAGTATAAAGGTTTGCATGACGGCGCTTGTTGACTATCGTTTTTGGTTTTACCGGTCCGCTCACCAGTCCAAGTTGCATCAATTAATTGCCAAACTCCCTTTCTGTAATGGATAAGCACTATGACTTAATTATTTTGGGTGGCGGTTGTGCGGGGTTAAGCTTGGCCTTGCGCCTTGCGGAACTCGGAAAACAGTCACCCAAGACGCTGATTATTGAAAAACGACCAGCGTATTCAAATGACAGAACTTGGTGTTTTTGGGACGAAGGTAATCCCGCATTAAAAGATTGGGCGGATCACATTTGGTCAAGTTTTAAGGTTCAGTTTGGGGACAATCAACTCGTCAAAAACTGCCGCCAAAACCCTTATGTCATGATTTCTGCGCAAACTTTTTACGCGCGCGCCATCCAAAACATCACAGCCAACTCGCAAAGCTTTACGTTTAATAATGATGAATCTGTGCTTGCAGTCATCAAGCAAGCAAGCCAAACATGGCGCATCACAACAAACATGGGCGTTTACACAGCAAATCATATTGTCGATACCAGACCAGCAAGCCAAATCAACGATGACATGTCACTTTTATGGCAATCGTTTATTGGGTTTGAGATTGAAGTGAGTCCGGATTTGTTTGATGCCCAACAATTTACCTTGATGGACATTGATAAAAACTTTAAAAATGGACTAGGCTTTACCTACGTGTTGCCAGTTACACCAAATCGAGCCCTGATTGAATACACTGTTTTTTGCGAGCAAGCAATGTCTGCTAGCAGCTTGCAACCGTATTTAGAAGTGGCATTAAGCAAATATACCAAGCATGCTGAATATAAAGTGCTTAGAAAAGAATGTGGTCAGTTGCCAATGGGCAATAAGACAGTCAAAAAATCAGATGACCCCAGTTACATTTTTGCAGGGCTTTATGCGGGGGCAGCTAGACCAAGCTCTGGCTATGCTTTCCAGCGCATTCAAAGCTGGGCCAATGTTTGCGCGCATTCATGGGCTGAACATCAATCATTCATCCCAGCGCCCAAAGACGCTGCATTGACCGCAATCGTGGACGATATTTTTTTGCATGTTCTGAAATCAAACCCTGCCGTTGCGGCCACACTTTTTTTCAGTTTTTTCTCAAAAGCCAAGCTCATTTCGACTATTCGGTTTTTAAGTGACCACGCAACGATAACCGATTTAGGTTCGATTATTTTATCGATGCCAACGGTATTATTTTTAAAGTCTCTCCCTAGCTACGTAAAAAAACGCATCTCAATTAGCCTTTATGCCTCATTATCTAAATCTACAAAGTAAGGTTTTTTTAGTGGTATCGCTGACGACCTTATGCGTCGCTTTTCTATTGGCGAGCGATACCAATACGCCCAGTGCCTTACTGCTGATTCTGATGATTGCCATATTTGGCGTACCCCATGGCGCCTTGGACACTTTATTTGCGCAACAAGCATTTGAGTTGAACACGGTTCAGCGCTGGACGAAATTCGTGGCCATTTATTTGCTGTTATCTTTGTTGGTTTTTACGTTTTGGCTGCTTTTTCCAACGGTATTTTTTATCGGTTTTTTGGCTTTCTCTGCATTACATTTTGCCGATGACATTGCGCATATTCGGCCATCAATTCTCTCTATTCTATATGGCATTAATATCATCTTATTACCCAGTATTTTTCAAACCAATCACTTAACGACTTTATACGGCTACCTCATCGAACAAGCGGATGCCTTGATACTATTGAAGTTCATGCAACCATTTGCAATTGTCGTGGCATCCCTCACACTCATTATTTTGTTCATGAAAAAAAATCAGATTGAACTGCACCACAAAATAGATATGATCTCTGTGAGCGCATTGATGCTGTTCATCCACCCATTATTAGCGTTCACAATTTACTTTTGCTTGATGCATAGCGCACGCCACATTATTCGATCAAAATTCTTTTTTATGGCGCAATCCAACCAGCGCTTTATGTTCATGTTGCTTGTGCCTACAGGTGCCGTACTGATTTTTTGTCTGTTCACATTTGCCAACATGCCCGCAAATCAATTGGATGAAAATTTAATAAAATTGACTTTTGTGACGCTTGCAGCTTTAACGTTTCCTCACGCTTTTTTGCTTAATAAAGTTGGGTTTATACAATATATTTAACGCTAAAATGATACTAAATATTATCGAACATATTTTTGTCAATTAGCATAATTGGCTGAATATTGCTGCGAAGCTGACTAGCGTCTTAATTTACTTCAACTTTAATTAGCTCATTATTTTACTTGGGTAGGATTTTTAGCAAAAATTAATAACCATTTAAATCAAATGCAAATACCGTTCTCGTATGCATAAGTTCTGCCAATAAATCCCTAAAGTATTACATTGCATCCAAATTTGAACTATCAAATGTATCTAATATTGATCCACGTATAAATAATTAACATATTAATTAATTTAGGTATGTTTTGTAAGCGCCAATTTAAACCCGTATTGACTTCTTAAACAAACTCGTTAGGCGCTAATTGAGTATTTCAGTCCAATAAAGCCATTAATTCCAATTCAAAAAGCCACTCATAACTATAAGAGGAGCCATGAATTATCTTCTAAACGAAAGCGATTGGCTCATAAATCCCCATAGGCGACCTTTAGAAAAATAAAAAATTACACAATACTTGGACAACGTTAGGTCGATAAGACTAATTTTTTACGGCAAGTCCAGGGTCCCAATTGAGTGAAATACAGCCAAATAATTTGAACAACAATTAACACAGTTAAGGTATTAGAATTAATTCTGGTACACAATTGAGTAACTAAGGCAGTTTAAATCTTACAATTCGATCAACTGTTTTCGTTTTTTTTTAATGAGAGAACTTTATTGGTTAGTTTTGCGCACTTCGATTAGCGTGTGAATGCACTATGACCATTTTCCAGGTGAAACACCTGTTTCTTCTTTAAATTTTCTTATAAAGGCAGATGAGCTGCTAAACCCAACTGCAGCAGCAACTACTTTAATCGATTTTTTTTCTAGAATGAGCCGTTTTGCGACACTTACCCTCTGTGAGGTTAGGTAATCAAAAAACGTCTGACCAACTAGATTGCTAAATATAACAGCAAACTGTGACCTTGAAATTCCGATCTCTTTCGCAACAGAATCTAATGTCAGCTTCTTATTAAATCGGCAATGAATAATTTCAAGTGATTTAGCGACCTTGCTATTACTTATTGATGCAATTAAACCAGTGTGCAAAATATGATGCTCAATTAAATATCTTGTCATATACATTAAGATAAGGGTAGATAACTTATCTGTCGCTTGTTTTTTAAAATTACTGGATGATAATGCTTCCTCAAAAAAGGCTTCTAAAATAGGTTTTATCGCGCAAATTTTCTTTAATTCTATGACCACTACATCTGGAAATGACATGGGAATTGGATGGCTGGGTTGCATGTTAAATGATATGTGTGCACAAATTAACACCATGCCGATTTCATCAATTGGCATAAATCTCATCAAGTTTGGTCTCGGGAAAAAAATCAACGAAGGCTCTCGAATTTTAATGGTGTCCATTCCCTTGATTTCTAAATCTGTCATACCTTCTTTGACAAAATGAATGACACCTGAAGAAAAGTCTTCAAAGTCTTCCACATCGCAATGCCTACCAGCAAAGATAAGCTCTGTATTAAAGCTAAAGCCTTCAAAAACATAATCAAAAACTTCGCTCATCAGATAGTTCCTATCAACATTAACTGCTGTAAAGCTTTAAGGTAAATCAATTTAGCCAAGATATTATTTGCTTTGTACGTTTAGATAATCAATTGATACGATTAGTTAATACTTAGTTAAATGATTTTTGGACGAAATGTATATTATTAGGTGCGTTTCAAGTTAAGTAAACTTAACTTAACTATCATATACAACTCTAGGAGATATCACATGAAAGTAACAGCTAAAAAAGTAATTTTAGTTGCAGCAACTCTATTATCAACTGCTGTATTTTCTGCAAACACCTTAGCAGATACGATGCTGAGTACAGGCGGCTATGCGCGTCAATTACAAAAAATGGAAATGATGAAAATGTTGGATGCCGATGGCAATCACATGGTCACGATGGCAGAATCTGACGCATATTACAATAGCATTTTCGATGCCTTGAATAAAGATGGTGACGACTCATTAGATGCAAAAGAATGGGCAGCACCAACTAAAAATTCAAAGTTAGATCTAGCTACAGGTGGCTACACACGCGAACTACGTAACATGAAAATGATGGGCATGATGGATGCAGATGGAGATCATAAAGTGACTCGTGATGAGTTTTTAA
>JAIYEJ010000182.1 GCA_027487055.1 Methylotenera sp.
ACTTAAACCTTCAAGCAAATCTGCAATTTCTTTACTAATACCTAAACGATAAATTGCTGTCGCTTTGTCAGCACGAATAAGTTGTTGTGCTAATAATAAATAGTTTAAATTTGCATCTTTAATTTCTGACATGAGTTCTGCTTCGTTCATTTTATTTCCCCTATCGTTCGTTGGTTGTTAAAAAGTTCGTAATTCGTGTTAGGCGTACTTTGAGCTTTTTATTCAAATAAAAATATCGGGGTTTGTCGGTTAATTTGGTAGGACAAGCGGACACGCCCCTGTAGGTGTTTGTCTTACAAACACCTACAGGGGGGATAAAGTATTAATTTATTCATATACTTAGCGTTATCCAAAAGTACTTTGGACTTAACTTAGTTATGTTTGAAGCGTATTAAAAAATAAATTCCATTTAAAAAATCCTAAAAATTCATTAAAGCTATTCAAATTTATGCCGTTATATATTTGCTATTTTTAAAATTTATTTTTATACAAAACAATATTGGCATCTCTCAATACCTACTTAACGGCAGCTCTTTATAAAACTTTAGGGTAATTATTAAAAATATTTAAAAAAATTTATATCCTTATGTTTTTAAACGAATAAATTTACTAATTTTCATAAAGTAATCGCATCACCTGTTGTTTTAACCTTAAAGCAGCTTAAGAAAGGCTAGTTTTCACCCTTTTATTCTCAAGATACAAGCGAGTTGTTTTATTCAATAATTGGCAATATGTAAGAAATAAGTTATTCATCGTCTGAAATGTTATTCATATATAGACATTCATTTTCGACTCAATTTATTTCTTAACCATTTAACTAAAGTAATCAAATAAGACAACTGAGATGGCTGAAGATAGCGATTTAGAAAAAACAGAAGAGGCCTCCCCCAAGCGAATAGAAAAAGCTAGGGAAGAAGGCAATGTTCCGCGCTCTCGCGAGCTGGCTACGTGCACTGTGCTATTTTCGGCTGGCTTAGGCTTGCTTATGATGGGTGAACAACTCAATCAGGCTTTAAAAGATACGATTACTTCAGGCTTGAGTTTTGAACGAGCTTTAGCATTTGAGCCTTCATTACTACTCATGAAGATATCAGGCATGATTTCAACGCTATTAATAGCATTTGCCCCTTTTGCACTCTTGTTAATCGCTGTTGCGATTGCTTCACCCATTCTTATCGGTGGCTGGATTTTTAGCAATAAAGCTTACTTACCTCAATTTTCACGCATAAATCCTATTCAAGGCTTAAGTAATTTAATCTCTAAAAATGCTGCCGTAGAATTGATTAAAGCTATGGTGAAAGCAATTTTAGTGGCTTTTGTAGGCTATATGGTTATTTCAAACGATATGGAGCCGATACTTTCACTCTCATTAATGTCTGTCGAATCTAGCATCTCGCAAGTGGGACAGATCATGTTGATGGGCTTCATCTCAATTATCAGTGTTTTGGTATTTATCGCAGCAATTGATGTGCCCTATCAGCTATATCAGTATGCTAATAAATTAAAAATGACAAAAGAGGAAGTTAAACAAGAGTCAAAAGAGTCTGAAGGTAACCCAGAAATTAAATCAAGGATTCGCCAACAACAAAGAGAAATGGCAAAACGTCGCATGATGTCTGAAATTCCAAAAGCTGATGTTGTCATTACCAACCCAACACACTATGCAGTCGCGATTCAATATCAAAATGATGGCAATTCTGCCCCGATTGTGATTGCTAAAGGTGCTGATTTAGTTGCACTGAAAATTCGTGAGATAGCTGCTGAACACAAAATAGTGACGATGGAAGCACCAAAACTTGCCCGTGCTTTATATGCGCACACAGATCTAGGTCAAGAAATTCCAGAGGCGCTCTATTCTGCTGTAGCAGAGGTGCTAGCTTATGTTTTCCAAATGCGTATATTTAAAAAACAAGGTGGCTTCCGCCCAGAAGTTCCCAAATCATTACCTGTTCCAGAAGCATTAGATCCCCATAGTCTCCTGCCAGTGAAAGGCGTTAATGACGCAGAGGTATTTGCCTAATGAACGCATTTAATCTACCTGCATGGATGAAGCATCTAACGAATCGCTCAGTGGCTGCGCCAGTAATCATTATTTTGCTCTTGGCAATGATGATATTGCCATTGCCTGCAATTATTTTAGATATGTTATTTAGCTTTAATATTGCCCTCTCCATTTTAGTTTTGCTCATCGGTCTACAAACTAAAAAGGCTTTGGACTTTATTGCTTTCCCAACCGTTTTGCTAGTTACCACTATGTTGCGATTATCGCTTAACGTAGCATCTACCCGTGTAGTACTCACTGAGGGACATGCTGGACCAGATGCTGCAGGCAAAGTGATTGAAGCATTTGGGCACTTTTTGATAGGCGGAAACTACACGGTTGGTATTGTTGTATTCGTGATATTAACCATTATTAACTTTACAGTAGTCACCAAAGGTGCTGGCCGTATTGCTGAAGTAGGCGCGCGTTTTACATTAGATGCAATGCCTGGCAAACAAATGGCGATTGACGCTGATTTAAACGCAGGACTTATTGGTGAGGATGAAGCACGTCGCCGCCGTAGTGAAGTAGGTCAAGAGTCTGAATTTTATGGTGCCATGGATGGTGCAAGTAAATATGTGCGTGGTGATGCCGTAGCCGGCATCATGATTACTATTATTAACATTGTGGGCGGCTTGATTGTTGGTATGTTACAGCACGATATGGCGTTTGCAGATGCAGTTAAAAACTATACTTTACTAGCAATTGGTGATGGACTTGTTGCACAAATTCCTTCTCTCATCATTTCAATTGCTGCTGGTGTGGTGGTATCACGCGTTGCAAATAATGAAGATATTGGTGGTCAATTAACAAATCAACTATTCTCTAACGCAAGAGTTGTCTACATTACTGCTGGTATTATCGGCGGCATGGGTGCAATTCCAGGAATGCCACATTTGGCCTTTTTAATACTCGCAGGCGTATTAGCTGGAATGGCTTATTTTATAACTGAACAGAAAAAAATCGCTGAAGCAGAACCAGTTGTCGAAAAAGAAGTTGAAAATCCTACTGAAACTGAGGAAGCCAGTTGGGATGATGTCACACCTGTTGATATCGTAGGTTTAGAAGTTGGCTATCGCTTAATTCCACTTGTTGATAAAGCACAAGGAGGGGACTTACTTAAACGCATTAAAGGATTGCGCAAAAAATTTGCACAAGAGGTTGGATTCCTTGCTCCTACTGTACACATTAGAGATAACTTAGAACTTAAGCCTTCTAGTTACCGCATTACACTTAAAGGTGTTGAAATTGCCACTGGTGAATCACAATACGGCCAGTTTCTCGCAATTAACCCTGGCATGGTCACAGGTAGCTTACCTGGGACAATTACCTCAGACCCTGCATTTGGTTTGCCTGCAGTATGGGTAGATGCGACCAAGCGCGATGAAGCACAAAGTATGGGTTATACCGTAGTGGATGCAGGCACGGTCATTGCAACGCATTTAAATCATATTATTTCAATGCATGCAGCTGAGCTATTAGGGCGTCAAGAAGTTCAACAACTACTTGATCATGTTGGTAAAGAGTCTCCAAAACTCATTGAAGACTTAGTACCAAAACTACTCTCATTATCAGTGATTCAAAAAGTCTTACAAAATTTACTTTCTGAAGGCGTACATATTCGCGACATGCGCAGCATTATTGAAACACTCGCTGAGCATGCGCCACATATACAAGATAACAACGAGCTAACAGCGCTAGTTAGAGTGCAACTAGGCCGCGCCATAGTGCAACAACTATTTCCAGCAGGAAATGAAATTTCAGTAATTTCATTAGACAATGAACTTGAGCGCCTACTGGTGCAAGCACTTCATAACAACAACGCTACTGGCGCAGCCATCGAACCTGGAATTGCAGAAGCTCTTTCAAGACAAGCAGAAACACTTTCTAAACAGCAAGAGCAAATGGGCATGACGCCAGTATTACTAGTGCCTTCTGCATTAAGAATAACACTTTCAAAATTTTTACGCCGTGCAGTGCCGCATTTACGGGTACTGTCACATGATGAATTACCTGATTCAAAAACAATACGTGTTGCTAGCTTTATAGGAGGCTAATTATGAATATTCAAAAATTTTATGGCAAAAATTCTCGTGAGGCACTAAACGCAGTAAAAAAAGCGCTGGGTGAAGATGCAATTATTTTATCGAATCGTGCCATCAATGGCGGCAATGAAATTATGGCATTTTTAGAAGACGATTTGGTCGCAGAGCTAGATCATCATGCAACACAGATCAATCCTGATACTAAAGCAATCAGTTTTTTAGAGCACCTTAACAATAAAAAACTGGCACAAGAATTTAGTAACGAAATTGACAATATTGATGAAATTATTGAGATTGAAGAAACCTCAGCAAAAATCAAACTAGAAACAAATTTAGATGACGCATTAAAACCATCTAAACAAGAAAGGACTAAACGCACACCTACTAATTTAGATTTACCATCTGACGAGGTAACGCAACAATTAATCACACAAAAAAATATTGCCTCTATGTTAAATGAAATGCGAGAAATGCGTCGCTCTGTTGAAACACAACTTACAACCATTTCTTGGAGCAATATCAGCCAAGAAAAATCAAAAATACTTAACAAATTGCTAGGCACAGGATTTTGTGCAGCACTTTCAAGACATTTGGTTGAAAAATTACCAGAAAACTTGAGCGATAAAGAGTCAATGATGTGGATTAAAGCTGTACTCACAAAAAATCTAAACACCATAGAAAACGAAAGCGAAGTATTAGATCAAGGTGGTATTTTTGCTCTTATTGGACCAACAGGTGTCGGCAAAACGACTACTGTTGCAAAATTAGCAGCGCGATATGTCATGAAACATGGTACGCAAAACTTAGGAATCATCACAACCGATGCATATCGTGTTGGTGGCTATGAACAACTTAGAATTTACGGAAAAATTCTTGGGGTGATGGTGCATGCCGTTAAGGATGAAGATGATTTAAAAATTGCATTAAATGAGTTACAAAACAAGCACACAATATTGATAGATACGGTAGGCGTAAGTCAGCGTGACCAAATGGTAGCGGAACAAATTAGCATGCTTTCCAACACGAATAGCGCGATTAAAAGATTACTATGTATCAATGCAACCAGCACAGGTGAAACGCTGACCGATGTTGTGCGTGCTTACAAAGGCAAAAGTCTTGACGGCTGCATTATCACAAAAACAGATGAGGCTGTCACAATAGGAAATGCGCTTGACACCATCATTAGAGAAAAAATAAAGCTTTATTACACAACAGATGGCCAGCGTGTGCCAGAAGATATCCATTTAGCAGATAAAGAAGCGCTTGTAGAATTAGCTTTGCAAGAAAGCAATAAACAACAAATTGTACATCAATTTTTATCAGAAGAATTGCCATTTGTAATGGGAACTACAGCCAGTAGCATCAGAAGTACTGAATATTCGGAGTTAAATTATGCTTAACTACCAACGCACTAAAATACAAGAAAAGTTATGTCTAAACGACCAAGCAGCTGGGCTCAGACGCATTATGTCTTCGCCCAAACCACGTATTGTTTCTATTCTTTCAACTTCACCAAACCATGATCACGCTCGCCTGATGGCGAATTTGGCCACGCCTATCGCAGACAATGGCTTTGATGTTCTCATTTTAGTTGCATCAGATGAATGCAACGCCAACATTTATGAAGTTGAAAATCAACATACGCTATTGGATGTTATCAACGAAAAAACCTTGTTGCAAAGTGTCATTAAAAATACTGGAAATGGGTTTTCGATCGCTAAGTTGATGCCAAGCCATCAAGTTGATTCACCACTAGATCTTATTTTAGGACAACAACTTAATAGTATTTTTTGCAAACTAGCAGAGCAATATGAAATTGTTTTAGTGGATGCAGCAATAAATTCAGATGATTTATTGCCACTAAAAGCACTTAACGAGGGCGAGATTATTATCAAACTTAACCGCCAAACTGAATCAATTAAAGATTCATATGCACTGATTAAAAAAATATATAACCAACTTGGTAGTCGTTCATTTGGCATCATTGTAGACAACGCTACAGATTCGCAAGCACAAGCAATATTTACCAATATATCAGAAGTAGCTAAGCGTTTTCTAAATACTGAATTGGAGTTCTTTGGCGCAATTCCGCCTGATGTGCATTTATCGCGTGCAGCTAAGTTAGGCAGAACAGTGATGGAAGCGTTTCCACTTGCCAGTGCATCATCCGCGTTTAAGCTGATTGCAGAGCGCTTAAATGGCAAACATATAGATAAAATAAAACTAGCATCTCTTATCGAGTAATAAGACTTCAAATTAAATAGGCTATAAAAAGGTAAATTATGTATACAGTTAACGGCAAAAATGATCAGAAAGAACAAATGCTTAATCAGCATGTCAGTTTGGTCAAAAAACTCGCCTATCAACTAAAGGCAAAGTTGCCCCCCAGTGTCGAGTTAGATGACTTAATACAAGCTGGCATGATGGGGCTTATGGATGCCATAAACCGTTATGAGGATATTCATGGTGCGCAGTTTGAAACCTATGCAGCTCAAAGAGTGCGTGGTTCTATGTTAGACGAGCTTCGTAATACAGATTGGTTACCTCGTAGCATGCGTAAATCTATGCGCGATATCGAACTAGCGATAAGTCAACTTGAACAAGAGTTTGGCAGACCTCCAAGCGAAAAAGAAATAGCTAAAAAGCTAAATGTGCCTATGGATGAATATTTTGATATGTTGGGCGATTGCAGTGGTCATCAGCTTATTTATTACGAAGATTTTCATGAGTCTGATAGTGGGGAGCATTTTCTAGATAGATTTAGTGGGGACGATAGTAGCGACCCGCTTAAAGGTATGTTAGCAGGCGACTTTCGCGAAGCATTGATTGATGCCATTGATTCGCTACCTGAACGTGAAAAAATACTGATGGGACTCTATTACGAACAAGAGCTTAATCTTAAAGAAATTGGCGTTGTGATGAATGTTTCAGAATCACGCGTCAGTCAATTACATAGCCAAGCAGTCGCGAGGCTGCGTGCAAACTTGAAAGAGAAAGCATGGACTGGGGCAGTATAGCAGGCATTGCCGTTGCCATAGCTGGCATCTTGTTTGGGCAAGCCTTGGAAGGCGGGCATATAAGCTCGTTGCTGCAACCTGCAGCTTTTATGATTGTGCTATGCGGTACTTTAGGCGCGGTACTTTTGCAAACAAATTTAAAATGCTTTATTACTGGCATTTTAATGGCACGACAAGTATTTATATCACCCATCGATGATAGACAAGCAATCGCAAAACGCATCAACAGATGGGCTGTTCATGCGCGTAAAGAAGGCATATTTATGTTGGAAATGTTTCTCAAGCAAGAAACAGATCCTTTTATCAGAAAAGGTTTGCAACTAATGGTTGATGGCACCCCACCAGACAAAATACGAGAAATATGTGCAATTGATATGCATTTTTACGAAATTCAACAACGAAATGCAGCAAAAATATGGAGTGCTGCTGGTGGTTACGCACCAACCGTTGGGATATTAGGTGCTGTTCTTGGTTTGATTCATGTGATGGAGAATCTATCAGACCCGAGCAGACTAGGCAGCGGAATTGCTGTGGCGTTTGTAGCCACTATTTATGGCGTTGGTTTGGCTAACCTTATATTTTTACCAATTTCTAATAAATTAAAAGCACTTATACAACACGAGCAAATGCGTCGTGAAATGATGCTGAATGCATGGGTTTCTATGGCGAATGGTGACCATCCAAAAATTGTTCAAGAACGCTTACAAGCATATTTACGGTAAAAAATGATCAGAAGAAAACCCATAGAAGATGATGAAGAAAATCCTGAGCGATGGCTAGTTTCCTATGCAGACTTTATCACGCTTTTATTTGCATTTTTTGTTGTGATGTATTCCATTTCATCCGTAAATAAAAGTAAATATATTGATCTTACTTCTTCGATGGGTTCAGCCTTTTCTGGTGTCAAACCAACAAAACCAAAAGGCCAAGCCGAAAACAATACGTCAAACAATAAAATAAAAGGTCAACAAAACACCATTATAAAACCCTTGCCGCTTTCACATTTATATCAAGAAAAATTAAGGCGAGAACGTGAATCTATGACGACCATGGGAGTTAATTTATCCAATACCCTTGCACCATTAATTAACGATGAAAAGGTACGTATATCGCAAAACAATCGCGGCGTTCGTATTGATATTCATGACAGCTTACTCTTTAAACCAGGTTCAGCGGATATTGCAAAAGAAGCCGCTGAAATTATTAATGATATTGCAATTATGCTAAAAGACAATCAAAGACAAATTCAAGTTGAGGGTCACACAGATAATATTGAAATTCACACGCCCCTCTTTTTTTCGAATTGGGAACTTTCGGCTGTTCGTGCCACTACCGTGGTTAGACTATTTACCGATACAGGCATTACAGCCAAAAGACTAAGCGCGATAGGGTTTGGCTCAGCTCAACCAGTAAGCGACAATGAGACTCCTCTTGGCCGAGCAAAAAATAGACGTGTATCCATTATGATTTTATACGAATCTCAAAATCCAGAAGAGACTTCGCTAGATATTACGCCTAGCAAAAGCCTTTAATGCCGCATTAAACTCTTTTATCGGCATTGGCTTACCAAATAAGTAGCCTTGGTAACGTTTACAACCGTGGCTTAATAAAAGTTCTTTTTGTTGTTCAGTTTCGACTCCCTCAGCAATCACATTTAGATATAAACTCTGCGCCATTGCTATAATAGTACGTACAATCGAACGATCATGACTATCAGTAACAATATCGCGCACAAAAGACTGATCTATTTTAAGCTGATATAAAGGTAGTTTTTTTAGATATTGCAGGGACGAATAGCCTGTACCAAAGTCATCTAGAGAAAACTGTACTCCCAACTCACCCAAGGCTGACATAGCATTGATCGTTTCTTCCAAGTTTTCAAGCAATAAACTTTCAGTCAACTCTAGCTTTAATTGCATTGGGTCAATTGCGTGTCGCTCAATTGCTGACTTCACCTGTCCTACAAAATCTGGCTGTCTAAATTGCTTTGCACTGACATTAATCGATAATGTCAGGTCTCGAGTCAACTCATTTTTCTGCCAATCTTTAATTTGAGCACATGCCGCATTTAATACCCAATTTCCTATTGGAAGAATCAAGCCAGTTTCTTCCGCTAAAGGAATAAATTGTGCAGGAGAGACTAATCCCCGCTCAGGGTCTATCCAACGGATCAGCGCTTCTGCTCCCAAATATTGCCCAACATTATCTACCTGAATTTGATAATATAGGGCAAATTGCTTTTTATCTATCGCTTTACGCAACTCGCGCTCTAAAGAAACTCTAGCTGTAATCGTAGTTTGCATCTGTGGATTAAAAAAACGCATGGTATTTCGGCCTACTTTTTTAGCCTGATACATAGCGATATCAGCCTGCTTTAGTAAGTCTTCTATCGAAATTTGTTCTTCCCCAAAAATTGATATCCCAATACTAGCGGTACTATGATGTTCATGCTCTGCTAAGATGTAAGGCTGATTTAAGGTCACAATGATTTTTTTTGCTATTACTTCAGTAACCGTCGCAGTTTCTATTCCATCCTGACTTAAATCCTCTAAAACTACAACATATTCATCACCGCCAAGCCGGGCAACCGTGTCGCCCTCCCTAACACATTCTGTAAGCCTTTCAGCTACCTGTTGTAATAATAAATCACCAACATCATGCCCCCTTGAGTCATTCAGTACTTTGAAATGGTCTAAATCAAGAAAAAGTACTGCGCCGTACCTACCACTACGAATGCTAGAGGCAATAGCTTGTTTCATCCTATCCATGAGCAAGCGCCTATTGGGTAAATGCGTTAATGAATCATAGAATGCGAGTTGTTGAATCTCATCCTCGGCAGCTTTTATGTTACTAACATCTGTAAATGTGAATACAT
>JAIYEJ010000223.1 GCA_027487055.1 Methylotenera sp.
ACCAGCTCGCGCGGGGCTTTTACATTGCTAGCAGCGGTTAACTTTTGCACGTCCTGATTTAGCCATTCACCATTGACCAGCTCGCAACCAGCAGCAACGGGTTTCATACCCACCACTTTTTGACCTTGTGCTACATGTTGCGTAATGAGCTGACAAGCGACATGGGTTTTGCCAGCATCTGTGTCTGTTCCAGTGACAAAATAAGCCTTTTTCATATGCGCTTTTTAAAGGTGATAGGCGATACACTATCTTCAAAATGTGGCTTTGGGATTGGCTTCCAAGCATGTCCATACACCACTTCAAATGTGGCTGGCAATTTACCATTTACCCTAAATTGCTCATATTGTTGCGTTAAGCGTTGTAAAAAACCTTTACCTTGTAAGTTTCGCGCACGGCCTTCGGTTGCATTGTTTGCACCGATGCTTTTTAAGTCGCGCATCACGCCTTTGACATCATCGTAGGTAAGCGTATAGCGCTCTACATCTAACACGGGTGTACTAAAGCCCGAGCGAATTAACGCATCGCCAATATCATGCATATCGATAAATCGGCTGACGTGAGTGTGAGTGTTGTTGCTATTCACTTCTCGACTTGCAGTCCGCAGTTCATTTAAGGTGTCTGGCCCAAACGTACTAAAGAAAAATAAAGACTCTGGCTGTAACACTCGCGAAACCTCGGCAAAGGCTATGTCTAAGTCGTTACACCATTGCAAAGCTAGGCTAGACCAGACCATGCCAAAGCTATTGTCAGCAATTGGCAGATTTTCAATATCTGCACAGATTAATTTGGCAGATGTTTTTTGCGGTGAAAATAGATGCAAAAATTTTTGCATAGGCGATTGCAATGCATTTTGTTTTTCTAGCTCGGCTTTTTGCAACATTAAAAGCGCAAAATCAAGTGAGTAAACAGAAGCTTTTTTAAAGCGTCTCTGCAAGCCAATACTGGCGTGGCCTGTGCCACAACCCGCATCTAATATGGATTCTGGGGCAATCTTCATATAGTCTAAGCGACTTAACATTTCTTCACGTACTAATTTTTGCAACACGGCAGCTGCATCGTAAGTGCTTGCCGCCCGATTAAACGATGCGCGCACACGCGCTTTATCAATAAAATAGCTATCTTGCATGGAGATTTTTTTTACAGCAATGGTGTCTGTCATGCGAGTGTTTAAACTTGAGGCTCAAGAAACTGATTTAGTGTCTCGACAAATTGATCTGAATGCGATAAAAATGGCGCGTGTGCGGCGCCAGAAATCACACGTAAAAAACCCATAGGCAATTGCTGCATCATCCAATGCGCCGCTTGTACTGGGGTGAGTGTGTCACGATCACCATGAATGAGCAAAGTTGGTTTACGAATATTCGCAATTTCATCACGCAAATCAGACTCTAACAAAACATGCAACGCACGGTTTAAGGTGCTTTGTGTCGGTGTTGGTTTAGTTTCAAACGTCTGACGCAATTGTTTAATAGTGCTACGTGCATCTTTTGCTTTCATACATTGCAAAGTTAAAAATTGCATCATGGCGTGTTTGTAATCGTAGTTTACATTATTGGCAAAGGTATTAAAATTGGTTGGGTCTACGCCTACTTGCCAATCTGAGCTGGTCACAAATTTTGGGGTAGAACTGACTAAAATCAAACGCCGAATCCGGTCTGGCTGATTTAGCGCAATACGTTGTGCAACCATGCCACCTAAAGACCAACCTAGCACGTCACACACGCCAGGAATCACCTCAGCGACTTCATCCGCAAGAGCATGCAAATGATATGGCTCAATTGGGCGACTGCGCCCCATGCCTGGCAAATCGATTAGATACAAAATGTAATGCTCTGACAAGCGTTTCACTAAGGGGTGCCAAACGCCACTGTGCATGCCCCAGCCATGTATCATCACTAATGGTTGCCCTTGGCCAACAATTTCCACATTGCAACTCATGATTGCATGTTCCTTTCTGCTTCATTTAGCGCGTGGGCTAATTTTAATACATCTGACTGAGTATGCGCTGCAGACAGTGAAATGCGTAACCGCGCCGTATTCACTGGCACCGTTGGTGGGCGTATTGCTGGCACTAAAATACCGCATTTTTGTAAGTGCTCACTTAGGCTGACAACCTCATGGTTATTACCAACTAGTAAAGGCTGTACCGCAGTAATACTTGGCATCAACTTCCACTTTGTTAATTGCAAATGCTGTTTCAATGTTCTAATTAAATCTTGCAAATGCGCACGCAAATCATCGCCCTGCTCAATCAAATTAACTGATTCTGTCAGAGTTGCAGAAAGCGCTGGTGGTGCAGGCGTGCTGTATACATAGCTCTTTGCAGTTTGGATTAAATAATCAATCACCACCTGCTCCCCCGCCACAAATGCGCCTGCCACACCTGCTGCTTTGCCTAGGGTTGCCATCATGATGATGCGAGGTGATTGAATGTGAAAGTGGCTTAAGCTACCCGCACCATGTGTGCCCAATACGCCAAAGCCGTGCGCGTCATCTAAATATAAATACGCGTCATACTTTTGGCACAGCGCTAAATATTCTGGAATCGGCGCGATATCGCCATCCATACTAAATACTGCATCTGCAGCGATAAGCTTGTGTTTTGCGGTGCTGGCATTAAGCAACTTTTCTAGCGTTGCCACATCGTTATGGGGATAACGGTGAAACTCGGCCAGAGAATAATAGCTGCCTTCATTTAAGCAAGCATGATTGAGTTTATCTGCAAAAATTGCGTCACCACGCCCTACCAGCGCGCCTAGCACACCAATATTCGCCATATAGCCAGTGCTAAACACCAAGGCGGCTGGCATACCTACAAATTTTGCTAAGCGTTTTTCTAAAGTATCGTGATAGCGATGATGCCCAGTAATGAGATTGGAGGCGCCACTCCCCACACCAGAATCGCCCGCAGCCGCTTGCATGGTAGCGATAAGCTTGGGGTGGTTCGCAAGCCCCAAGTAATCATTGCTACAAAAAGATAAAAATTGTTGATCATTTGCCACGATATGTTCGGCCTGTGGCGAATCGAGCAAACGTCTTTGACGCAGCAAACCATCTGTTTTGCGCTTATCTAATTCTCTTTGCAACCCTGCAAGCAAGCTTAGCTCTTGTTTTAACGCTTGCAACATACTAGATTTTTTTGATGCCCAGTTTATTAAACAAAGCTTTATCGGTTTCAGCTTCTGGATTACCAGTGGTGAGTAATTTTTCACCATAAAAAATCGAATTTGCACCTGCAATAAAACACAACGCTTGAATGCCCTCATGCATACTTTGGCGACCAGCAGAAAGGCGCACAAAACTTTGTGGCATGGTGATGCGAGCCGCGGCAATGGTACGCACAAACTCAATTGGGTCAAGTTCTTCGGTGCCGTGAAGCGGCGTACCTTCTACTTGGGTGAGCAAGTTAATCGGCACGCTTTCAGGCGGTTGCTCCATATTGGCAAGTTGCGCCAACAAACCCGCACGTTGATTTCGCGATTCTCCCATGCCAATAATCCCACCACAACACACATTAATATCTACGCTACGCACACGGTCTAACGTTTCTAAACGGTCTTGATAAGTGCGAGTGGTAATCACATCACCATAAAATTCTGGCGCAGTATCTAAATTGTGATTGTAATAATCTAAGCCAGCCTCTTTTAATTGCTCTGCTTGGCCTTCTTTTAGCATGCCCAAAGTAGCACAGGTTTCTAAACCCATGGCTTTTACTTCTGCAATCATTTTAAGCACAGGCTCTAAATCTCGTTGCTTTGGACCGCGCCAAGCTGCGCCCATGCAAAAGCGGCTGGCGCCGTTATCTTTGGCATCTTGCGCTGCTTTAACCACGTCATCTAATGCCATCAGCGGTTCATTTTCCACATCAGTATGATAACGCGCTGCTTGCGGGCAATAGCCGCAATCTTCACTACACCCCCCTGTTTTAATGGATAAAAGCGTACTCACTTGTACTGCATTGGGGTCAAAATTTTCACGATGCACAGTTTGCGCGCGATGAATTAAATCGCTAAATGGCAATTCAAACAAAGCCACAATTTCATCCACGCTCCAACGATTGACTGTTTTAGATTCGCAAGCGCCGCGTTTAAGTGAATCTGTGTTTATTATGGATTCTTGTTTTGAGTTTTGTAATGTATCGAGCATGGCGCGCCTTATATTTTAGTCAATTTATTGAGTTAAATAACAATGTTATTCGGTCTAATTAAAAAATTATACGCTGTAAAAGCAAAATGAAGCAACTGCTAAACAACTGCTTAAATAATAATCATTTGTCAAATATCCTTGTTTTGACAGATGCTATTTTTAAACAAAATTGCTTGCTTTGCGAGGGCAAAAATAGATGGTCCAGACACCAATATCCACATGCCCTGTAGGCCGCTTATTTTGAATATGTAAGATAAGTGCGTAAAATAGCACCATGTTCCATATCGCCTTATTCGAACCAGAAATCCCGCCTAATACTGGTAATATTATACGCCTATGTGCCAACACTGGCGCCTCGCTACACTTGATTGAGCCGCTAGGCTTTAAGTTAGAAGACAAGCAATTGAAGCGCGCAGGGCTCGATTATCATGAATATGCTAATTTATCCTTACACAAAAATTGGGCAGAGTTTAAAGGGGCCATGGCCGGCATGCGCATGTTTGCACTTACCACCAAAGGCAGCCAAAACTATACGCGTGTGCAGTTTGAGGCTGGCGATGTGTTTGTGTTTGGGCCAGAAACGCGCGGTTTGCCAGAAGAAGTTCGCAATGAATTTTCCCCAGAACATCGGCTACGCTTGCCTATGCTGCAAGGTAGCCGCAGTTTAAATTTATCTAACTGCGCAGCTATATTGTCATATGAAGCTTGGCGACAAATAGACTTTAAAAACGGTCTATAAGGACTATAGACTTATTCCATTTTTTTAGGTAACCTAGCCAACCCTGCAAGATTTAGTAAATACTTGAATGCAAACAGTCTTATACATTATTGTGATTGCGTTAATTTTAGTTGCATGCTTTTTTTGGTATGTGTCTGAGAGATCTATCTTCAAGCTAAAAAATGCGCTTGAAAATGACGCTAATAATGCGCTATTTGAATCGCCATTTAAATGCGTAACGATTAAGCTGTGCGTGCACCCATGTAAAAATGCGCGCGAGTTACAAACCAAACCCTTACTCGCTAAAGATGCCCCCACATTACCCTTGCTAGGCTGCAATGCAATTACTTGTAAATGCAGTTTTGAGCGCCATGAAGATAGACGCACAGGCTCAGATAGAAGAGACAAAGAAGATGCTAGAAGAGCGCTTATTTACATTAATAAGCGCACGTTAAAAGATAGAAGAAGAGCTTCTATTCAAGAGTTTTTATTACCCAAATATAGAATGTACTAAAAAATAGCACTTGTTCTAAAGTGCTATTTTTACATTAGCCAACTAAACGCCTTCAGGTTTTTGTTCTCTGCCAAGCAAATCGGTCACTGCTTCTTTTGCAGATTTGCCGTGCGTTAAGGCTTGATTCACCTCATAAGTAATTGGCATATCAATGCCCATGGTTTCCGCTCTTCGCATGACTTCTCGTGCAGTATTTACACCTTCTGCCACATGACCCAAACCTTTCAGAATATCTTCAAGCGCTTTACCTGAAGCGAGTTGCAGGCCAACCTCACGGTTTCTAGAATATTGTCCTGTGCAAGTTAAAATCAAATCACCCACACCCGCCAGGCCCATGAATGTCTCGGTTTTAGCACCAAGTGCAATACCAAAGCGCGTAATTTCAGCTAAGCCACGTGTAATCATCGCCGCGCGTGCATTGTTACCAAACCCCATGCCGTCACTAATACCAGCAGCAATCGCCATCACATTTTTAAGTGCGCCACCAACAGAAGCACCAATCACATCGGCACTATCATAAACACGTAGATTGCCACCATGAATTAAACTCGCCGCATCAAGCGCAAAGCTCGCATCATTAGCGGCTAAGGTAACCGCCGTGGGCAAGCCACGCACCAACTCTGCGGCAAAGCTAGGGCCTGATAGGGCACCCCATTTTTGATTGCTACCCAACTCTTCAAACGCAACTTCATGAGGCAATTTGGCAGTTAGTGGCTCTAAACCTTTATGCGCCCAAATTATGGGTAAATTAGAATCTAAGGCTTTGATTTTTTTTAAGATATCGCGAAAACCCGCGGTAGGAACAACCGATAAAATTAAATCGGCATCTTGTATTGCTACGGCCAAATCATCTTCCACTTGCAGATTGTCGTGAAATTTAAAATCGCCTAAATACATAGGATTGGCGCGGGCCTTACGCATGCCAGAT
>JAIYEJ010000161.1 GCA_027487055.1 Methylotenera sp.
GTCAGGTTCCGGCTTAAAAGCAAATTCTATCTACGGAGCGCTAAAGCTCGGTTCGCGGACATTTTGTGAATTAGATAATACCCAAAGCTTAGATAAATCCCAAACTACTGATTCGACCGATGCTGTTTCTAAAGTTTATTTGGTGTCTGACAGAGGTTGGTTGGCAACTTTTGAGGTTGCTGAGTCGGTTAAGTCAGATGCACTTTCAGCTGTAACCACTTTGCAAAAAAGCAATATTCATATCGAAGTATTGTCAGGTGACATATCACAATCTGTAGCCCGAATAGCAGGCATTCTAGGGATAAAAACTTATCTAGGTGACTGCACACCACAAAGTAAGTTATCCCATATTAATCATTTACAAAAGCAAGGTCGACAAGTCGTCATGGTGGGCGATGGTCTTAACGATGGGCCAGTATTAGCACTTGCGAATGTGTCAATTGCGATGGGTCAAGCTGTGCCTTTAGCGCAAGCGCAATCAGATTTTGTAGTACTTGGTGGCCAATTAAACATGGTGCCAATGTTGATTAACCAAGCGCACCGCACGATGCATATTGTTAAACAAAACTTAATTTGGGCTGCTGCTTATAACGCGATATGTGTGCCTATCGCGGTGATGGGCTTCTTACCTGCCTGGCTAGCAGGCCTTGGCATGGCGCTTAGTTCATTATTAGTTGTTTTGAATGCAGCACGTTTATCACGTGGCGTATCGCCAATTGGAGGGCAGATGTAATGGATATTTTATTTTTATTAATCCCACTTTCAGTGATATTGGTATTTTTTATATTAGGTGCTGTGTGGTGGGCAATCAATACGGGGCAGTTTGAGGATATAGAAGCAGAAGGTGAAAGAATTTTGCATGAAGATTGATTTGTATCAAATCGCCAAAATAAAGAATTGGGCACAATGAGGCATGAAAGTTAAAAATAGGGGGTAAAAATGCAGGCTGAAAATAAGGGATTAAACATTTATAGCGACACTGTTGTGAGACAGTTTTCAATCATGGCAGTAGTTTGGGGTGTGGTCGGGATGTTGGTCGGGGTGATTATCGCCGCACAACTTGTTTGGCCAGAACTAAATCTAGGCTTGCCTTGGGTAAGTTTTGGGCGCCTACGACCGCTACACACGAATGCAGTGATTTTTGCATTTGGTGGAAGCACACTATTTGCGACATCTTATTACGTGGTGCAGCGAACCTGTCAAACAGCTTTGTTTATGCCAAAACTTGCAGCATTTACATTTTGGGGGTGGCAATTGGTGATTTTAGCGGCAGCTATTTCACTACCATTAGGTTATACCTCTGGCAAAGAGTATGCAGAACTCGAATGGCCAATTGACTTGCTCATCGCAGTAGTATGGGTTTCTTACGCGATTGTGTTTTTTGGCACCGTAGGAACACGTAAAATCAGGCACATATATGTGGCCAACTGGTTTTTTGGTGCATTTATTATTGCTGTCGCTTTATTGCATATTGTTAACAGCGCAGCAATTCCTGTGAGTTTTATGAAGTCTTATTCTGCTTATGCTGGTGTACAAGATGCGATGGTGCAATGGTGGTATGGCCACAATGCGGTTGGCTTTTTTCTAACCGCAGGTTTCCTGGGTATCATGTACTACTTTGTACCTAAACAAGCAGAGCGCCCTGTCTATTCATATAGTTTATCGATTGTGCACTTTTGGGCTTTGATTTTTACCTATATGTGGGCAGGCCCTCACCATTTACATTACACCGCTTTACCAGATTGGACACAATCTTTGGGTATGGTGTTTTCACTAATATTACTAGCGCCTAGTTGGGGAGGCATGATTAACGGCATGATGACAATGTCTGGTGCTTGGCATAAATTACGTACCGACCCAATTTTACGCTTCATGATTGTTTCACTCTCTTTCTACGGCATGAGTACATTTGAAGGCCCAATGATGGCGATTAAAACCGTGAACTCGCTCTCCCATTACACCGATTGGACAATTGGTCACGTGCATTCTGGCGCTCTTGGATGGGTGGGCTTGGTTTCTATGGGTTCACTCTACTTTATGGTGCCAAAACTATTTGGACAAAAACAAATGCATAGTATTAAGGCGATTGAATGGCACTTTTGGTTAGCGACTATCGGGATCGTGCTATACATTGCATCACTATGGATTTCTGGCGTTATGGAAGGCTTAATGTGGCGCGCAATCAATACTGATGGCACCTTAACTTATACATTCGTTGAAAGTGTTAAAGCAAAACATCCATATTACTTAATCAGATTGCTAGGTGGCACACTATATTTAAGTGGCATGCTGATTATGTTATGGAATGTACTTAAAACAGCTAGTAATGGTAGACCAGCAATGGCTTCTATTCCGCCTGTAGCAGCGCACGCATAAGGAAAACAATATGTCAAATAACAATACATCAAATCAAAATTTAGACAGCGGCTTTAGTCATGAAAAAATTGAGACGAATAATTTTTTAATGATAGTGCTAATTTTATTAGTCGTTGCGATTGGAGGAATCGTGGAAATCGTTCCACTGTTCTATCAAAAATCAACCACAGAACCTATTCGCGGCTTGCAACCCTATACCCCATTGCAATTGGTTGGCCGCGATGTGTATATACGTGAAGGTTGCTATAACTGCCATTCACAAATGATACGCCCGCTTCGAGCAGAGGCGTTACGCTATGGGCATTATTCAGTTGCAGGTGAATTTGTATACGATCACCCATTTCAATGGGGAAGTAAACGCACAGGGCCAGATTTACACCGCGTAGGTGGAAAGTATAGTGATGATTGGCAACGTATTCATCTTATTAATCCACGTGATTTAGTGCCTGAATCAATTATGCCAGCTTATCCTTGGCTTGAGACTGCGCCAGTGAATGCAGATATCGCATCTAATATGCGTGCTCTTCGCAAAGTGGGTGTGCCATACACCGATGCGCAAATAGACTCTGCAAATGAAGAGCTAAAAGGTAAAACTGAAATGGATGCGATGATCGCCTACTTGCAAGTTTTGGGCATTCACCTTAAGTAGTAGAAAGGAACAAAAATGGATATCAATACACTTCGTATATTAGTCACAATTGTTAGTTTGGTTGTATTTGTAGGCATTGTGATTTGGGTTTGGCGTAATCGCAATACTAAAGATTTTAAAGAGGCAGCAAACCTGCCCTTTAATGAAAAATAGAGGAAAAATAAAATGAGCGATTTTAATAATAACTTTTGGCCTATTTTCATTGCCGTATTAACCATAGTGGGCATAGTTGCTTGTGTTGTATTACTTTGGAAAACAAGCAAAATAAAGGTAAAGAGTGCAAGTGGCGATAATACAAGCGGGCATGTTTGGGATGGTGATTTGCGTGAGATGAATAATCCGCTACCGCGCTGGTGGGTGTGGTTGTTTGTGCTGACAATTGTTTTTTCACTTGTTTACTTAGTTATTTATCCTGGGCTAGCCAGTTATCAAGGCAAACTAGGTTGGACGCAGGTAAATCAGTTTGAGAAAGAGGTTGAGAGCGCAAACACCGCACTGAAACCGCTTTATGCAAAATTTTTTGATATGCCTGCAGAGGTATTAGCCGTTAATCCAGAAGCAAAAGCAATTGGAGAACGCTTATTTATGAATAACTGTGCTCAATGTCATGGTTCGGATGCTAAAGGTAGTCGTGGTTTTCCAAACTTAACCGATCAAGATTGGTTATACGGCGGTAGCCCTGAAAAAATTCTCGAAACGCTTACTAATGGTCGCAATGGCATGATGCCACCTATGGGTGCTATGGTTGGAAGTGCTGATGACGTAAAAAATGTTGCTCACTATGTGTTAAGTCTATCTAGCAGTCAACATGATGCTGCGCTTGCAACGCAAGGAAAAGAAAAGTTTGCTACTTGTGCAGCTTGCCATGGCCCAGAAGGCAAGGGCAATCAAGCGATGGGCGCACCAAACCTAGCTGATAATATTTGGCTACATGGTGCTGGTGAGGCAGCCATTATTAAGCGTATCAATGAAGGTAAAATTAACCAGATGCCTGCGCAATCAGCCAAACTTACGCCAGAGCAAATTAAAGTATTAGCGGCATATGTTTGGGGCTTATCAAATAAGTCTAAATAGTCAGTGAATAGAACTCTATGAGCCAGGTACCTATTACTAATGTTGCCGAAATAAAGGCACCTCTAAAAGAAATTGTAATTTCATTATATGAGGCGCAGGAAAAGATTTATCCGCGAAGTATATTTGGCTATTTTGCTAAATGGCGCTGGGTAATGATTTGGCTCACCCAGTTGTTTTTTTACGGTGTACCTTGGCTTAACTGGGGGCAACGACAAGCATTATTGTTTGATTTGGATGCTAAACGCTTTTATATATTTAAGTTGGTGCTTTACCCGCAGGATCTTATTTATCTCACTGCGATTTTGATTATTTCTGCGCTTTCGCTATTTTTGTTTACTGCCATCGCAGGACGATTATGGTGCGGATATACGTGTCCACAGACAGTCTATACAGAAATTTTCCTTTGGATAGAGAGAAAAATTGAGGGTGACCGCGCAGCAAGAATGAAGTTAGATGACGCGGCTATGTCGACTAAGAAATTAGTTAAAAAAACGAGTAAACATTTTGTTTGGTTGGCACTTGCTGCTTGGACAGGGTTTACTTTTGTTGGATATTTCACGCCGATTCGAGAGCTCTTGGTTGATTTCACTCAACTCAGTGTAGGGCCTTGGGATACATTTTGGGTTTGCTTTTATGGATTTGCCACTTACGGCAATGCAGGATTTATGCGTGAGCAGGTGTGTAAATACATGTGCCCCTATGCGCGCTTCCAAAGTGCGATGTTTGACAAAGATACGTTAATTGTTACTTATGATGAAGCACGTGGTGAGCCACGCGGTGGCAGATCGCGTTATGCAGAGATTGTTGGTCAAAAATTAGGATCATGTATCGATTGCAGTTTATGTGTTCAAGTCTGCCCAACAGGAATCGATATCCGTAAAGGTTTGCAATATGAGTGTATCGGTTGCGGTGCATGCGCAGATGTCTGTGATACCGTGATGGATAAGATGAGCTACCCGCGTGGACTGATTAAGTACTCGACAGAGCATGCGATGGCAAATAGCCTATCTAGTAATCAAATGTTACAGCGTATTTTAAGGCCACGCGTACTTATATACTCAACTATTTTAATGTTGCTAGTGCTTGGTCTAGCTTTTAGCTTGTGGATTAAAGATTCTTTTAAAGTCGATGTTGTTCGAGATCGTGGCGTATTATCAAGGTTAACAGATGGTGGTATGTTAGAAAATGTCTATCGCTTGCAAATTATGAATGCCACAGAAGAAACGCAACATTATCAATTAAACGTAAGTGGGCTAAATAACATGGAAATTGAATCTGAAAACATGGAAGAAGCCGAAGGCATGGATCATGATGAAAGTGATGAAGATAACCATGAAAATAGAGTAATCACAGTAAAGCCTGCAGAATCACGCTGGGTAATAGTCGATTTGAAAATACCCGATGGCACTGTTGAAGCGGGGTCACACAAAATTGCATTTGAAATTCAGTCACTAAAATCAAAAGAAAAAGTCACTGAAAAATCAGTGTTTTTAGTGCCACGCTAGTCATTAAATTTAAATTTTTTGCATTAATTAAGGTATTAAAATGGAAAAATTAGAGACAAAAGCAACCATCAAAACTGATCAAAACCCATGGTGGAAGTATGGCTACGTATGGCTTACTATTTCAGGGCCATTAGTGGTAGTTATCGCTGGCTTTATTACATTGTATTTAGCGTTAAGCATACCCGACCCAGCAGTAGAGGATTATTATCGCAAAGGGATTGAGATTAATAAAACGTTGGATGCCGAACGCGATGGTTTAGCGCCAGCCTTACAAGCCCGCAACCATGCAGCTACTGGCCTTAAACCGATTGCACCTTAAGCATAAAAAACCAAGTTAACAAGTTGAAGGGTTAAATATTTTCTTAAGCGCATCTGGGTTAAGAATACGTACGTAACGTTGTTTAACCTCAATAATACCTTCTTCACTAAACTTAGAAAAAGTGCGGCTAACTGTTTCAAGTTTCATGCCGAGATAGCTGCCTATTTCTTCGCGTGACATTCGGAGTATAAATTCAGATTGTGAAAATCCTCGTGCGTGAAGGCGTTGCACGAGGTTAAGTAAAAAGGCGGCTAAACGTTCTTCAGCACGCATATTGCCTAGTAGCATTAAAATGCTGTTTTCACGCACAATTTCGCGGCTCATCATTTTATGCACATGGCGTTGTAAAACTGGAAACTCTCTAGATAAATCTTCAACATTTGCAAAAGGCATCACGCAGACTTCAGCATCTTCTAGGGCAATTGCGTTACACGTATGGTGATCGTTGACTATGCCATCTAAACCAACAATTTCGCCAGCCATTTGAAAACCAGTTACTTGCTCGCGGCCATCTTCAGTAGAAATAGACGTTTTAAAAAATCCAGTACGGATTGCATAAAGTGAGGTGAAAGGGTCGCCATGACTAAAAAGGTTGCTTCCTTGTTTAACTTTAATACGTGTTGCGACAACCTCATCAAGCTTTTGCATTTCGGTTTGGTCAAAACCCATTGGCATGCAAAGTTCACGTAAATTGCAATTTGAGCACGCTACTTTAATAGTTTCAGTTAACATCCTCAGAGCATACCCCTAAATCTAACATTCGTAAAACAGTTTATTTTGCTTAAATAATTACACGTTTGACTTACATCAAAACTCAAACTTTTTGTTGTGGCAAACTAGTGCTTATATCAGGAGTAAGCATATGGTTTCTGCACATTTTATAGAAGACGACCCTACATTAAACAAAATATCAAAAGTAAGTACAGAAATGCTCGAAAAATTTGATATTTCTGGTCCTCGTTATACATCCTATCCGACTGCGGATCGCTTTGTAGAGGCGTTTAATGATGAATCATATGCACTTGCGCTAGAGCAAAGAAAGCTAAACAGGCCTGCTTCAGCGCTATCTTTGTATATACATATTCCATTTTGCGAATCACTTTGCTTCTTTTGTGCATGCAATAAAATTGTTACCAAACACCATGAGCGGGCGACTGAATATTTAAAATATCTTAAACATGAAATTGATTTACACGTGGCGCACTTAGGGCTGGGGCAAAATATTACACAACTTCATCTTGGTGGAGGGTCTCCTACTTTTTTTAATGATGTCGAACTTACAGAGCTTATGACGATGCTGAGGCGAAATTTTAAATTGCCGCCCGAAGGTGAGTTTTCAATTGAGGTTGATCCAAGAACGGTCAATGAAAGTAGGTTGAAATATTTAGCGACATTAGGGTTTAATCGCTTAAGTTTTGGTGTTCAAGATTTTGATGAAGACGTACAAAAAGCTGTGCACCGGCTTCAACCAGCAGAACAGGTATTTGATTTAATTAAAGTGGCACGTCGCTTGAAGTTTCAGTCAGTTAATGTAGATTTAATTTATGGTCTACCTAAACAAACACCAGAAACATTTAGCCGCACGATTGAACAACTCATCAAACTTAA
>JAIYEJ010000335.1 GCA_027487055.1 Methylotenera sp.
TGACCCAATGTTTGGGCATCTTTTACCCCTGCAATCTCAGCTAACTT
Organism: Methylotenera sp.; assembly: GCA_027487055.1. Taxonomy (GTDB): domain Bacteria; phylum Pseudomonadota; class Gammaproteobacteria; order Burkholderiales; family Methylophilaceae; genus Methylotenera_A. The sequence goes on from JAIYEJ010000335.1 coordinate 48, forward strand.
AGATAAATATTGCTGAAGTTCATTTGAAAGCTCAATGGAGTAGTGATGAACTGGATGTGCTGGATCTGGAAACTCTACTGACCCAATATGAAATGGTAAGCCATTAAAGTGAGGAGTCGTTATCCATTGTTCGTATAAATCACATAACTGAAATAGTACATCCCTAGATTCAAGCTTTGTATCTGCGAGTTTTTCGTTTATCCAAGTATAGAAGCGATTGGACTTTTCTCTCAAATACTCAATAATCAACTCATTTTTACTTGGAAAGTATTTGTATAGGGTTGCTTTTGCTATACCTGATTCTGCAATAATTGTATCAACCCCTGAGGCATGAATACCACGAGTTTCAAATAAAGTTGTAGCAACACCTAATATTTTTTCACGCATATTTTTCATATTACTTCCTTTGTGAACTCTATGTTTCTAATGCCCTAATGGATTATTCATCAGTTTTTGCGGATACAGGCAATTTGTATATGTCAGTGCACTTTTTAAGTTTTCAGCAGTGTTAATATCTACTTTACCTTCATTTACAAATGAAATAAAAGCCTCACGCTCTAGTGGTTGCAACATTGCAGCCTGAGGGAGTAGACAGTCACCATTTTTCATTGATTTGTATAACTCAACAAGTTTTGAAACAGTTTCACTTCCCGGTTGATTGATTGAAGTATCTACTGTTTCGTTCAACGGGACGGAACCATCATTTACCGCACTTTTTGTATTTGGTTTCAATAAAACAATCGTGAATCCCATGATGACAATAAAAGTTAGAAAATATAATGACATCTGTATTTTTCTGGGTGAATAATCCGGTGTCAAAAAATTGGTAATTGATTGATTAACAAGGTCCCATGGCTTTTCAGAACTATTCTGAACTTGCAGCTTTATAGCACCTATCACTAAAAAAAGTATCTGGTCAGAAACAATTTCGGCATTTTCTAATTTGATTCTGGATGTTTCTTTCTCAATCAGATTTTTCAATATTTGAATATCCTCAATTGAAAGGTCTGCTTCTTTTCCGTTGATGATTTTACCAACACGCTGCTTATTCCAATTGCTCAAGATAGCTGACAATCCAGTTAACCTAGCTATTGGAGATTTGCCAGATTTTTGAAGTTGTATATTAAAACTATCTGACTTTAGGAACTCTGATGCCATGATTTTCAATATCTCAAATTATTTATTAAAAAAACTTGCATTCTAAAAAAATATATAGCAAACTAAAAACGAACAGACCTGTCTGCATATTAAATGATTAATCTGTTAATCGCAACTATAACCTTATTTATTATTCTGAGGAATTTATGAAAACAGCAACGATTGATAATCAGCTTTCTGACTGGCGCGACAAAGCCCTAAAGCTGGAGTCTGAGGTTAAGAAAGTCATTATCGGTCAAGATAAGGCAATTAAGCTAATGAATATTGCTATTTTCGCACGTGGCCATGTTTTACTTGAAGGCGGGGTTGGTGTTGGCAAGACAACATTACTGCAAGCTATCACGCGTGGGATTGGTGGAGCATATGAGCGCATTGAAGGCACGGTCGATTTAATGCCGAATGATCTTATCTATCACACATTCCTAGGCTCAGACGGTCGTCCACAAATTGACGAAGGTCCTTTGTTGCAGGCTGGAGAAAACTTATCAGTTTTCTTTTTTAATGAAATCAATCGAGCTAGACCACAAGTTCATGCCCTGATGCTTCGAGTGATGGCTGAGCGGCACGTATCAGCTTTTAGAAAAGAGTATCGCCTACCACACATGCTTGTTTTTGCTGACCGCAACCAAGTGGAAAAAAATGAGACTTTTGAAATTCCATCAGCAGCAAGAGATCGTTTCATGATGGAAATTCCGATTGAAATTCCAGATGATAGAGAAATCCGTAAATCATTAATTTTTAATACACGGTTCCAACACGCAGAAAAACTCACACAGCAAGTGGAAAGTGATATTTTGCATTTTGATCAACTGAATGATTTTTCAGATCTCTTACAAAATCATATTCAGGCCAGTGATGTGATGGAAGATTATGCGCTTGACCTTTGGGATGCTACGCAGGATCCTGCGAAATTTGGAATCAAGCTTGATACTGTAGATGTCAGCAAGCTGATACAAGCTGGTGCTAGCCCAAGGGGAATGGGCATGCTATTAAAAGCAGCTAGAGTTCATGCTTGGATGATGCAAAGAGAAAATCTATATCCTGAGGATATTCATGCGGTGTTTCATGAAATCATTTCACATCGATTGGCTTTCAACGCAATGTACGAGACTCGCAGAACTGCGCTAGCGCGCGAATTGAGTGGGCATATTCTAAGTCAAGTCACAGTTCCATCTAAGGCTTAGTGATGATAGCGAATGACGTCAAACCCTTCATCTATGCAACGCCATGGAAATCTAGTAGTGTGCACTTCGGTGACCATCGAGGTACTCAGCGTGGGTTAGGGGATGAATATAGAGGGAACGCTTCACTCATAGATTACCCTGATGCGCGACGTATGGATTTACGCCAGACTTTGCGAGATCCCTATGAGCAAATTCAGGTGAAAACATTTAATCAAAACAATACTACTCCGATATATGCTGTATGTGATGTATCCAGTTCAATGCAATTCGGGTCTAAGCAAAGTAAATTGGAACTCGCTATGCAAATATCAGCTTCTATTGCTTATTCTGCGGACGGCATGGGTGATTTATTTGGTTTAATTGCTTATAACAATCATGTTATTGAAGACTTTACTTTGCCATTGAGTCACCATTTATTCAATAGCCTCGAAGTAATTCAGCAGCTTGCTAATTATCGAAACAAATATGCTAGTTCTGAAGGTGTTGTAAATGTTCCAATGTATTTAAGTCAGCATCGCTCTTTAGTATTTTGGATTTCAGACTTTCATATGCCACTTGAGTTAATTGAACAAACCTTGAATGCGATGTCCGCACATCAAGTTGTACCAATCGTGTTATGGGATGACAAAGAACATAAAAATTTACCGCAGTTCGGATTTGGAAATTTAATCGATCCAGAAACTGGTCTTGCGCGAATGATGTTTTTTACAAAATCATTACGTGACCAGTTTGTTGAAGCATTTAATAGGAGGCGAGAAGCGCTTGATCGCCTGTTTTTAAAGTTTGACTATCCTCCATTATATCTACAGGGGCAGTTCAATCCTGAGACTCTCACAAATTATTTCGAACAATACACATAAAATTATGATGACCTTACTACTTAAATTACTGCTGCTTATAGCATTGCTTTTTCAAAGCGCATTTGTCTTTGCTGAGAGTGGCGCAATAGCAATTTCAAACCTGACAAATCCACAACGGAGTACTGGCATTCAAATCGGAGATGTATTGAAAAGAAGTTTAACTTTTGAGACTTCAACACCGCAGCAAATGATCATGAAAGCTTTGCCAGCCAAGGGTACGCGTAATGATGAAGTGGAGTTAATCGCTACAAACGTTGAGCGCTTGAAAGAAGGCAGCAAAAATCAATACAAACTAGAGTTGATTTACCAGGTATTTACTAACGCCACAAGACCCAAAGTGATGGCACTACCTGCACAAACGATTAATATATCCAGTAATGAGGAGCTAAGTTTGCCAACATGGCGTTTTTGGTTCTCACCCCTAGTTGAGGCGAGTATTTTTAATGCAAAGGCTAATGTGCAGCCCCAAGTAAAGCCAGCATCTTTAGATATAAATCAATACGCAATCGGATTAAAAGTATTTGCCGGCATGTTGATATTTTCAATAATCGGCTTAATTTATGTGAATGCTGATGCCAAATGGTTACCTTTTAACAAAGGTGACTTTTCGCATGCCCATAAAGAAATTAAGCTACTAAGTAAAAGCAAAGTTCCTGATGCAAACAGAGTTAAGCAAGCTATATTCTGCTTACATAAATCGTTTAATAAAACCTATGGCAACAACCTATTTGCTAATCATCTTGATGATTTTATTTCTCAGCACCCAAGATTTAAGCCATTACACAACGAAATCATCGAATTTTTCAAATTATCGAATCAAATTCTATTTAGCAATCAATTTGATGATAATCATGAATTAATGTTGACACTTCTTTCACTTAGTAGAAGCTTAAGAAACTGCGAAAGAGGTGTCTGATGTCTTTTCTTAATCCATGGGCCTTGATTTTATTGCCCATCATTACAATTCCGTTTTGGCTTAAAAGCAGTCAAGGGCAGATGTATTCTTGGCTAGATATTGCGCCACACGACAGGCTTTCTGAAATAGCCAACTTGGTTTTGAAGATTATTACATCGCTGCTTTTGGCATCTATTGTAATTGCATTAGCTTCGCCACAAGGACCTGACCAGAAAATTATTAAAATTGGTAAAGGTGCTCA
>JAIYEJ010000116.1 GCA_027487055.1 Methylotenera sp.
GAGAAGAAAGCAAAGGCTCAGTTGAATATTCTTGTTGGCCATTTAGAATTATGTGGATCACCGGATAAGAGCACTGATGAATCTGAATTAGACGAGCAATTCAATAACCTTCCACAGCAGGGCGGATCAGACGACAATCTTCCATTTTAATAATACACACAGATAGCATGGCAACAGGCAACAAGAAAAGCGTAAGGTTTAGGGAGCAACAAAGTGTTGTTGACGGTCAAGGAAAGATCGTTAGCAGACTTGTACGGGATTTCACGGTGATGAAAGACCAAGATAGCTTTTTTAGGATATACGTCAACCACGTAGCGGATCTTAATAAACTAAGCAATACCGAAAAGAAGTTCTTGCTTGCCGTTGCCTCGCTAGTTGAGTTTAATACCAACCAGATCTGCTTTAATGGAAATACCAATCCCAAGCTGTGCGATATTGCCGGAATTAGCGAAGGGGTGAGAAGATCATTGATTTCTCGGCTTACAAAGAAAGGAATGTTTGTTAAGGTGGGTTACTTGGTGTATCAGCTGAACCCTAACTTCTTCTTTAGAGGTTCCGATGTGGATCGAAGCAATATCCTTTCGATGGAGTACAGATGGAATATTGTGGACAAAGAAGATACCATAAAAGGCGAAGAATGATTATGCGGTCCACTGTTTCTTTGAAGTGCCTGATAGCCTCCTTTGAGGACTTAGATAAAGATGTACGACCTAGATACCAAGCAAAGGTAAAGCGACTTACAGGCTATCTTAGAATCCTTCAATCTGGAGTTACTGAACAGTCTTTGCAGAATCAACTTTTAGAGGCTAGGATAAAGCGAAATGCAATGGTGAATCAATTCCCAAGATGGGTAAAGGATAATCATCCTAAGACAGAATTGAATCAAGAACAACTCAAAGATCTTTTCAAAAAACAAATGAAGTACGAGGCGCTTATGCAGACCATACGCGACCTAAATTACTTGCTAAATAATAAATGACATGGGAAATTGGAATGACCTTCAAGCAATATACAAAGAACCTGTTTTATCTAGGAACTTGGGCGATGGATTAGCTCTTGTAATCTGCTACGGTGATATTATGGAGGGGCAATTTGTTATCAACTCAGGACAGCCGCAAAGAGCAATTAAAGAAATCCTTGGAAGCCGCGATGCAAAGGGCGAGTGGGGTAATAACCCGCCAAAGGTTTACAAAGTAAGACTTGGACATTGATGTAAAATGTTTTACTTTTGCAAATATGAGCAACAAGCGCGTCCTTAAAACTAACGAGCCAGATGTAGATTATAGCACTCCGGTTTACTTCAAAGATTACTATGATGCCTTATCTGAGGTGGTAAGGATAAGAAAGTATGTACATAAGAAAAGGCAGAAGTTACTCAGTGAATACTGTGGTGTTGGCATGAATACCATTATCCGGTTTGAAAGCGCTGATCCAAAGAAAGATCCGTATATAAATTACGAACTTCTGATGAAGTATTTTTTATATTTTAGCCTTGAATTAAAACTTCACGTAAATCCAATTTCAGCATCGAAAGAAAATGGCAAGAAACAAACAGGCGGGGAAGGGCAAGTCGGGTAATCACGAGGGGACAGGTCGTGATTATAAGAAGGAATATGAGAAGTATCAAGGTAAGCCTGATAGAATAAAGTATAGAAATAAATTAACCAAGGCTAATCGTGATGCTGGGACTGATGGCAATGGTGATGGCAAAGATATGAGCCATTCTAAGTCGGGTAAGTTGGTGAAAGAGGCTCAGTCTAAAAACAGGGCTAGAAATGGTAAAAACGGCAAATCAACCAAGAAATAATGGCAAAATTAGACGGTGGCAAAAAAGCCAAGGCAGATTCTCTAATGAATGAGGCTGCAAGAAAAAGACAATTAGCGGCTGAACAAGAAAGTCTTGGGAAGGCTCAGATCAAAAATAAAGTAAAGCCAAATCAAACTGGAACTCTTGGCGATTATACAGGAAAGATTAAAGATGCTGGTAAGAAAGTTCCCGTTGGTAAAGAAAGGATTGATATAGCTGCCAATAAACGCAGAAGCGCTATGGTTGATGAATATCAGGCGAAGAAGCTAATGTCCGCTACACGCGCTAAGTCAACATCTAAAATGCCTGCTCCAAGAAAAGCTAAGAAGTAATGGCAGCTAAGAAAGGTTTGTACCACAACATCAATCAAAAACGCAAACGCATAGCTGCTGGATCTGGCGAGAAGATGCGCAAGGTTGGAAGCAAAGGCGCTCCTACTGCAAAGGATTTCAAAGAGTCTGCTAAAACTGCAAAGAAGAAGTAATGGGAAAGCCATTAAGCAAAAAGCATTGGGGAGGCCGCAACTTATTTCTATCTCCTGTTCATTACGCTCTTTACGTAACTGAGGAATCGTTTCGGGAAGAGTTAAGAAAAATGGAGTATAAGAATTGGCAAGAAGAGGTTTTCATTCCCACTGGTGCTGCGGCTGTTGTCCAATCTTTTAAGTCTGATGTTGGAGTTTGGCTCAACCTTATCTGTATCGACAGAGAGGCTTGCAAGGACAAGGATATAAATGAGATTCATGCGATCCTTTGCCACGAAGCGGTTCATGTTTGGCAGAACATAAAAGAAGCCATTCACGAAGAGAAGCCATCAAGAGAGTTTGAGGCTCATTCGATTCAGTCTATTTGCCAAGAACTTTTTTACCTTTACGATGATTTAATCGCTAATAATAAGTGATATGCCTGCTAAGAAAAAAGTAAGCCTTTCAGTTGGTCGCGGAGAAAAACTTCCAGTGAGCAAAGGCGCTGGATTAACCGCCAAGGGCCGCGCTAAATACAACCGAGAAACAGGCTCAAACCTAAAGCCTCCTGCTCCAAATCCAAAGACTAAAGAAGATGAAGGTCGCAGGAAATCATTCTGCGCTAGATCTCAGAGCTGGAAGGGAGAACGCGGTAAGGCAGCGCGAAAGCCTTGGAACTGTTAACTTTATAATGTTACAAAAAACGCTATGGCAAAACCAATGCATGATCCAAA
>JAIYEJ010000284.1 GCA_027487055.1 Methylotenera sp.
CAGCAAGGTAATCGTAATTGGTCTGCACTAAATCGCATTAACGATTTATCACCATCAATATTAAATGGTATTGTTAAAGCCGATGGCAATGTGTATTTTATTAACACCAATGGTATTATTTTTGGCAATAATGCACAGTTTAATGTTGGCTCTTTGTATGCGGGCAGTTTAGATATTACAGATAATTTATTTAACGAAGGTTTACTTTCAAAGCCATTTGCACCAGCGTTTGAAGGGGTGGGTGGTTTTGTTACAGTAGAAAATGGCGCCCAACTCACCACAACCAATGGTGGCAAAGTTTTGTTATTTGCACCTACGGTGACAAATAATGGCATTATTACAACGCCTGAAGGCCAAACTATTTTAGCCGCTGGCAATAAAGTGTATCTGCAAGGCAGTGCTGACCCTGCAGGCTTTTTAGTCGAGGTCGATAGTGGTGGCACAGCAACCAATCTAGGTAAGGTTGTGGCAGAGCGTGGCAATATTACCATGATGGGCTTGGCAGTAAATCAATCTGGCACATTATCAGCAACAACCTCAGTTCGCGCAAATGGCTCAATCCATTTATTAGCGCAAGATACAGTTACACCACTGCCTTCACCTTTAGCGCCTTTTGGTGCGCGAAATGGCGTTGTCTCTTTAGCTAAAGATAGCATCACAGAAGTTAAGCCTGAGTTAAATAATAAAGAGGAAACTATTGCATCGCAGCCTTTTAAAACATCAGAAATAAAAATAGAGGCAAGTTTAATCAATATTGACGGAACGTTAAGTGCAAAAAGTGGCAACATCAGCGCGTCAAATGTTTTAAATCCGGCATCGCCACTTTTAAATAGCCAAAATCAGCGCAGAATTTATTTAGGTAAAAATGCTATCGTTGATGTGTCAGGCGTTGATGCCGTTGCACCCATGTCGCGCAATCAGATAGAAGCACAATTATTTTCAGATCAGCTTAAAGATGCGCCAATTTTACGCGATAGTGGCCTATTTAAAGGAACTGTGTTTGTGGATGCTCGTAAAGGCACTGATTTATTTGATATTGCGCCATTTGTTGCTTTAAAAGGTGCAACAACTGCTGAAAAAATGACTAAAGGCGGCACAGTAAAATTCTCAACACCTAGCGATATCATCGCAGAAAAAGGTTCTGTGATTAATGTATCTGGTGGCTCAACCACATATGCTGCTGGTCAAATTAAAGAAACTAATTTGTCTTATAACGGTAAGCTGATACCCATATCAGAAGCAAAAGATGGTCTGCCTTACGATAAAACGGCAGATGTTATCACGGTGACTGATAAAAAGTGGGGTGTGACGAGGACTTGGGATTTATCAAGCGGTGGTACAAAAGGTTGGGGGAAAGTATCCCCTAGAGCTGCCAGTACAGAAATTGTTAAAAAAACAACGGTTGGCAATCAAGTGCAAAGCTACTTTGAAGGTGATGATGCAGGCACGCTTGATTTAACAGTTTCAGGGGACAATCAGTTAACACAAAATATATCGTTAAACGGCCAATTGTTTGCAAACACAAAAGTGGGCACAGAACAAATTATTAACAATTCAGTGCCAAAAGGTGGGCATTTTATTGCCAGCGCAAATGATTTAGTGATTGCAAAAACCGCTCAAGCGCTGACAGAAGGCTTTAAATTTGAAGATTCTCTAGGCGCAAATTTCAAGTCATCAATGGGTACCGATTTATTTGTACAAGGCTTTAATGATGTTGATTTAGCTAAAGTCACAAAAATTACTATCAATGATGAAGTGGCCATAAAGGCTGACGGAGAATTAATTTTAAGTAGTAAATTACCCGAGAGTAGCACACAAATAAACGCAAATATTATTGCGCCAGAGAGTGACATTACTTTTAATGCATTTAATAATACGATTGCAGATAATGTAAAAATTAGCACGGCGGGCACGTTTACGAACAACAATGCCGGCGTTGCAGGGCAATACAGTCAAGCTGCAGCCGTTAATAGCGGCAATATTAAGGCATCAGTTCTGACATTGGGTAAAAATATTACACTTGATGCATCTGCAGGCGCATCAGTGAATAATGATGGTTCTGTTGTTAAGGGTAAGGCTGGAGATATTGGGTTTACAACTTTAACTGCAATTGATAGTAGTAATAACTTTCATTCTTATGGGTTTGATAAAGGTGGAGAGCTTTCTATTGCATATGGCGAAAATGGGTTGGGAATCAATAATGAGAAAACAATCTTAAATATTGCTGGCAATCCAAATGCAAGTAGTTCAGACTTTGATGTGTCAGCTAATTTTTTTAGTAAAGGTGGTTTTTCAAAATTAGCGTTGTCAGCTTTTGATATCAATATTGGCGACAACTCAGCCAACTTACAACAAATAGTGGCAAATGCGCAAACGTGGCGATTAAACTCTGCATTTACTAATGAATCGGGCGGCCAAGCAATGTCTGCCGTAGCAACGCCAGTATTAGAGCCGCAGAATCTACGTTCACCAGTGAGTATAAATCTATCTGCATCTAATCTTGGTGGCACTTTAAATCTAGCAGAAAATACAACGATTGTGACCGATAGGGGCGGCAGTGTTAGTCTTGGAGCAGGTAAACAAGTGAATATACTAGGCGATATTGCTACGCCAAGTGGCAATATTAATATTGCGATTAATGATCGCGACACAGAGAATACAGTTAGACCACCTTTTGATGCAACACAAGCAGTATTCATTGGTGAAAATGCCAGCTTAAGTGCAAGAGGAACAAGCATCACACTGCCTGACTCACAAACAAATTTACTTAAAACACAAGTGTTTAATGCTGGAAAAATTAATATAGATGCTCCTAAAGGCGCGGTTGTTATCAAAGATGGTGCAGTTCTGGATGTTTCTGGCACGTCTGTAGTAAATGATACTAAAACGATTACAGGCTTTAAACGAGAAACGCTTCATGGTGATGCAGGAACCATCAAAATTGGCGCCAGTGATGGTTTATTGTTAGACGGCACTTTTAAAGGTGCCAGTACTGGAACAGGTAGGGCAGGTACCTTAGAAGTGGGCTTTACAAATACAAACATTACCTCAGGCTCACCTATTTTAAGTGGTAATCGTGAGTTCACCATTACACAACAAAAACAATTGCAAGCAGAAAACTTTGCTAAAGGTGACACTTTAAAAACATCAAGTGGTGAAGCATTTAATGAAACTAGTACAGATACTATCAAAGGTCAGATTTCATCAGAACAAATTGCAGAGGGCGGTTTTGCCAATTTAAAAGTGAAGTCATTTTTAGCTAATGTTAGTTCAATTGAAAAAAACTCTATTCAGCTAGCTGACAAAGTCGATTTAAAATTGGCTGGCAATTTAACATTAGAAACGCCACTCATAAACGTAAAAGAAGCAGGAACAGCAAAATTAGAAGCTAGCCACATTACATTACAGAGCCTAAATACAACAGTTGATAACAGTCAAATAATGAGTGGGGAAGGTAAATTAGTCACACAATCTAAACAACTTTATTTAAATGGGTTAAATGCAATTTCTGGCGTAAAAGAAACCTCAATCAATACAAGTCAAGATATTACAGGACAAGGTGATCTGACGCAAAATACCGAAGGTGGTATTAAAGCAAAAGGTGATATTAATATAATTTCGCGTCAAATCTACCCAAATACTGATGGTAGACTGACCATCGAAGCGGTTGGAGAAAATAGCACTATTACAGTTAATTCGAGTGGTGCAACAGCAAAACCTGTGCTTTCTGCACAAGGGGTGTTAACACTTAAAGCCGCTAATATTGCACAAAAAGGTGTGCTATCCGCACCTTTTGGGCAAATCAATATTGAAGCAGATAAATCTGCTACGTTTGAAGCAGGCAGTATTACTTCGGTTTCTGCAAATAATCAAACTATTCCTTACTCTACAACTAGTACAGGTGGGACTCGGTTTGACAACAATGTAGGTACTAATCCAAAGAAAACTGAGCTCCTAAATAAGGGTGTAACGATAAAAGCAAATAACACTGATTTGCAAAAAGATGCAGTATTAGATTTATCCGCTGGCGGAGATATGTTTGCCTATGAATGGGTGCCTGGAATTGGTGGTTCTAAAGATGTTTTAGCGCAACCCAATACTTATGCGATTATGCCTAATCTTGGTCAAGAATATGCTGCGATTGATGCATCATATAGTGCTAGCTCCACAGATGTAGGTGTAGGCAAACAAATTTACATTACAGGTGTGCAAGGTTTAGCTTCAGGCAGTTACACATTGCTTCCAGCTCGCTATGCATTAGTTCCTGGTGCAAAAATGGTACAAGTTGACCCTAATTCTA
>JAIYEJ010000326.1 GCA_027487055.1 Methylotenera sp.
CTGCTACCATCGACTGGGATGCAGTTTATTCAAATAACTCAAGCAGTGGCGTAGACCCAACATATGTAATTTACGATAACACCTCTGGAAGCTACGCATCTTACAATGCTTCTTCTGCCACAGGAACTGCATCAAATTTGATTTCATCTGGACAGGGATTCTTGGTTTATACCACAACAAACAATGCAAGTCTTGTTATCGACGAATCTTGCAAAGACGTTTCTGGTTTGGGTGATCGATTCTTCAAGAAAATCAGAACCAACCATTTGGCCATTAAAATGGAAAAAGACGCCAATAATTTTGATCGTACAATTCTTTATTTCTTGCCTGGTTCTACTACAACCTACGACAAATATGATGCAGGACACATTAAAAATTCATCTGTAAACTTGGCCTCTGTTGATATTCAAAACAACTATTACAATATCAATTGTTTGGACACATTAGGGGTAACCAAATCTGTACCTTTGACCTTCGACGGTACTGCAATTGGAACCTACACAATGAGTTTTGAAGATTGTGGAACATTCTGGAATCATGATATCTTCTTGGTAGATAACTACAATAAGACTACCACCAAAATGGACGATGTTACCAAATACTCTTTCTCTATTACTTCAGATCCTTTCTCCGCACAAAATGGTCGTTTGACTGTAATGTTCGCTCCAAAAGAAGCATCTGCTACAAGTAAGATCAACAAAGGTCAAGGTATTGTTATTTCTCCTAACCCTATTAACGATAAAATCAACTTGAATATCAAAGAAGGTGTAAGCTACGATTTCGAAATCACTAATATCGAAGGAAAAGTTATCAAATCGGGTAAACTTGATAGAAATTCAAAGTCAATCAACGCGAACTCCTTAACAAATGGTATTTACTTTATTACCTTGAACTCAAACAGCGAAACTCAAACTATTAAATTCATCAAATAATATGAAAAAAATAATTATTTTATCAATAACATTAATTTCAGCCGCAGGACTTTATGCTTGGCCAGGATCGAGTACAACAGGTGGGCCAGGATTTGATGGAGACCAAGGTACGAATAATACTCATACAGGAGCATCGGGAACAGAAAACCTCGACACACCCGTTGACGGTGGAATCTTCACAATGACAGCTCTTGCTATCGGCTATGGCGTGAAAAGATCTCGTCGTAAAAAGGAAAACAAAAGCGACGTTATTTAATTAATTAAACACGTTTATATAACAAAAGAAGGGCCGGTAATTACCGGCCCTTCTTTTGTTATATTCAAAAACAAATCTTGCAATCTCCCTTTACAAACCAATTATCTTTGTACCATGCTAGGATTAAAAATTAAAGATATTTGGTCAGAAATAACACCTACTCAAAGAATATTTCTTCAACGCTCCTTAATTGCAATCATATTATGGATTATCTTAGATTCCATAATTAGTTTGGATAATTACCTCACCAATTATGTATCATACGGATCTGAATATATTGCACAATTTATTACATCATGTCATCCCCTCATTTCTAAAAACACTATTCACACAAACAACATTATAATAGAAAAAATATCATTATCTGGTTGTAATACCAATATATTCATTGGACACGCATGCAATGGTAAAGCAATTATTTATTTATACACCGCATTCATTATCGCAAGTGTTGGTTACTCCATAAGAAAGAAAATAATCTTTTGTGTGACCGGTATCGCCCTAATTTCTATTTCAAATATATTTCGTATTGTGGCCTTATTTATTATCAAACGGGATTCACCCACTTGGTTCGATATTGCCCACAAGAATATATTTCAACTGTTAATGTATGTAATTATCATTGCCCTATGGATGCTGTTTCTGAATCGAACTACAAAAAAATAACCTATATCTTCACCTTCCTCATAATCATTGAATTATTCGGAAGTGCCATGGGAATCATTAATGTTCTCTACTATGACTATAATACACAATCATTCACAGGCATCTTCAAAAACAACTTAGTTAGATTCTTCCTTAGAGAACTAATCGTCTATATTAATGCTGCAATTGGATATTACGTAATCAGCAAAAAACTCATCAACCAACAGATGGCTAAAACATTCTTATTGACAACGATAATACTCGATCTTCTTTTTATTACATCCGGTGTTTTACGTCAAGTAGGATTTGACAATGTTTCCATTCTAACTGCCTATTCCAACATTTACAATATCATTGGATCTGGCATGTTATTCCTTTTCTTCTCCGGAATTACGTTCATACAAAAATAACTCCACCTATACGATCATTTATTTAACGTCTGTTTACTGATCCAGTTGTGTATAAGTATAATGCCCAAAACAACCATTAAAATCTCCAATGTAAGACAAGGAATCCAAAATTTATACAATCGCAATCTATACTCCCAAATTACAATTATCACAGATTGGATAATGGCATAAATTACAGAAACCGAAACGGGATTCAATCCCAATTCATTTACCAATCGTTGGTATAAATGCTGTTGATGTTTGTGAAAAACATTCTCACCCCTAAAAAACCGTTTTACTAACACTACACTGGTATCCGAAAAAATAATCAAAAAATACGATAAATAACCCCACGATAAACCATCTTTAATCTTCCATAAAAACAAACTCATCAAAACAAAACCAATCCCAATACTACCCGCATCGCCCATAAATAATTTAGAACGATTACGCAAATTATAAAACAGAAACGCCAACGCAAAACCAAGTAAAAGTTGTAAAAAATTAGAAACTTCAATCCACGCATTACTCATTAACATAGCTAATAACACAATGACAAATTGAAAAATCACCATTCCATTAATACCATCCATAAAATTAACCGCATTTACAAATCCAAGATATAGTAAAAAACAAATGATGAAAAGAGGGTAACCCATTACTAACCAACCTTGACCATACAATATAACAAATACCCCAAACCCATATAGAACCAACCGTATACCTGCAGGTAAATTTCGCCAATCGTCAATAAAACCCGTCAGCACCATCAAACAAATAACGGCAACTTCAGCACCCCAACCATATTTTCCAAACATCAAAGCCAATACCATGGTTACACCCGCACCTGTTACAATTTTATACTTTCTCTTTCGGCGCGGTGATTTCAACAATTTTCCTACAAAAACCTTGTAATTTAGAACCAACGATTCATACAACTTAAATAACACCAAATAACAAAACAACGACATTAAAATATTCATTTTATTTACTATCTTTTACATTAAAACCACAAAATAATTCTTTTAAAATATCGTGAAGCGAATGTGCTTCAATAAATTCTACCGAATCAAAATTAACAATAAAATCAGTTTCTAAACGTTTGAATAGCCAATTTATACGACCCATTAAAAGAAAACGATCAAAAAAAGAAAATAATCTAACAAAATATTTATTCATTGAAATAACCTTAATACGTTTACCATGCTCTTTTTCCATTATACACAAAATATCTCCAAGTGATAATAGAGGACCATCAAGTACAAAATAACAGGATTTTAAATTCACACAACCTGCCATTTGCTCCATAAAATCTAACAATGATGACAAATTCACCATGCTTCGTTTAACAGGTAACCAATGGTAAAACACTGGTAATCCAAATTTAGTCCAAGACCAAAGGAGCCACAAATTACCGCGTTTGTTGGTATCAAAAATCATTGCCGGTCTAAGAATAACAAACTGTTTCTTCGAACTAGGATTATCCAATTTAAAATTATGCCAAAGTAAATTCAAGCTCTCCTCAGCCAATAACTTAGATTTGGCATAGACAGTTTCTGGTCTCGGCAAATCATCCATTGTATAAGCTTTACCTCCACCCTCACCCATAACTTTCACAGTACTCATATAAACAAACATTACAGCATCCGAGTATAGAAATAATGAAAATATTTTCTCCGAAAGTCCAATATTTGTTTCATTATGAAATCTTTCATTTTTTCTAATTGACCATAAGTCGGTTGTTCCAGCCAAATGATAAACGTAATCAACGTCTTTGAAGGCATCCAAAGACAAATCCTTCCAAAATACGTCAGATGTAACTGTCCTACCTACACATTTTACCTTTACATCAGTGCGTCGCATTAACCGATTATAAAAACTAGCACCAACCCAACCCGAACTACCGCTTAATAAAATGCCTCGTTTTTCCAACTTATTAAACTTCGTAAAATTCCTATACTCTTTATGGGTAAACGAAAAATTAATCGCCAAATACCCACCTTATAACCATTCAATTCCAAAGAATATTTCATCTCGTTAGATATCATTTTCCAACTTTTAAATCCACGAGAAGAAACACCTCCACTCTCCATTACTATCTGGATACTCTCAACCCATTGTGCCTTTAATCCATTATTATAATGAAATCGAATCAACCATTCAAAATCAGCAGCAATTCGCATGGTTTCAATGAAACTTCCCACTTGATTAAAAGACGTTAAACGAATAAAAAAACCCGGCTGAGGAGCCATAAAACCCCACAATAACATCCAGGGTTTCCAATACTTAGAATCAATATAGCGTCGTTGCCACCAATTTTCAGAAGTC